>JABFXD010000264.1 GCA_013361925.1 Streptomyces sp.
CGAGTTGGCGATGACCTTCCATGCCCGTACGTCCGACTTCCAGGACGTGACGGTGCAGGCGACGGTCACCTACCGGATCAGCGACCCCGCCCTCGCCGCCGGCCGCCTGGACTTCTCGGTCGACCCGGACACCGGCGCGTGGCGCGGCACCCCGCTGGAACAGCTCGGCACCCTGCTGACGGAGACGGCACAGCAGCACGCGCTGGACGTCCTCGCCCGTACGTCGCTGTCGGCGGCGCTGGTGGACGGGGTGACGGCGGTACGGGAACGGGTCGCGGCGGGCCTGGCGGCGGAGCCGCGCCTGCCGGCCACCGGCATCGAGGTGGTCGCGGTGCGCGTGGTGGCCCTGCGCCCCGAGCCGGAGGTGGAGCGGGCCCTGCGCACCCCCGCCCGGGAGCAGATCCAGCAGGAGGCCGACCGGGCGACTTACGAACGGCGGGCGGTCGCGGTCGAGCGGGAGCGGACGATCGCCGAGAACGAACTGGCCAGCCAGATCGAACTCGCCCGGCGCGAGGAGCAGTTGGTCGAGCAGCGGGGCACCAACGCCCGCCGCGAGGCCGAGGAGCACGCGGCGGCCGACGCGGTACGGGCCGGCGCGGAGGCGGCCCGCTCGGTGAAGCTGGCGGAGGCGGAGGCCGCGCGGTCGGTGAAGCTGGCCCACGCCGAGGCCGAGGGCGCGCGTGCGGTGGGCGAGGCGAAGGCTCAGGCGCAGGCGGCGTGGCTCCAGGTGCACACCGACGTGGACGTGGCGGTCCTGCACGCGCTCACCGGGACCCGGCTGGCGGAGAACCTGCCGAGGATCGACAGCGTCACCCTCTCCCCCGACGTCCTCACCGGCCTGCTGGCCAAACTGAGCACACGGGACCCGGCGTGAGCCTCGCGCCCCGGGTCGTGCTGGTCCATCGCACCACGGAGTACGAGGAGTTGGTGGCCCACCACGGCACGCACGGCCAGGCCGCGTTCTTCCTCTCCTCCCGGGGCCGTGACATCGGGGAACTGGCGGACCGCCACCGTCGCACCCGCGCCGCGCTGGCGGAGGTGACGGCGGCGATCCCGCTGACCTGGCGTCAGAGCCGGGTGGAACGGCGGGACCTGGACCGTTTCCTGTTCGCGCCGGAGGACGTCGTGATCGTGGTCGGCCAGGACGGGCTGGTCGCGAACGTCGCCAAGTACCTCTCCGGACAACCGGTGTTGGGCGTGGACACCGACCCCGGCCGCAACCCCGGGGTGCTGGTACGACACCGGCCGTCGGAGGCGGCCCGGCTGCTGCCGGTCGCGGACCGGGAGGTCGTCGAGCTGACGATGGTGGAGGCCGTGGCCGACGACACCCAGCGGCTGCTCGCCCTCAACGAGATCTATCTGGGCGCCGCCGGCCACCAGACCGCCCGCTACCGCCTGGGCCTCGACGACGACGGGGGTGTCGCCGAGGCCCAGGCGTCCTCCGGGGTGCTGGTGGGCACGGGGACGGGCGCGACCGGCTGGCTGCGGTCGGTGTGGCGGGAGCGGGGCGCGGAGCTGCGGCTCCCGGGCCCCGCGGAGGAGCGCCTGCTGTGGTTCGTACGCGAGGCATGGCCCTCGCCCGCCACCGGTACCTCCCTGGTGGCGGGCGAGTTGACGGCCTCCGCCCGGCTGCGGCTCACGGTCGAGTCCGAGCGGCTGATCGCGTTCGGGGACGGCATGGAGGGCGACGCCCTGGAGCTGACGTGGGGGCAGTCGGTACGGGTGGGGGTGTGCCGGGAGCGGCTGCGGCTGGTGGGGTGACCGGGCCCCGAGGGACCCGGCCGCGTCACGGCCATGGGGCCGGCCCGGCGCCGCCCCGCCCGTCACAGCCGGGGGTCCACCGGCTCCGACTCCAGGGCCAGCACCCCGAACACCGCCTCGTGGACCCGCCACAGCGGCTCGCCCTCGGCCAGCCGGTCAAGGGCCTCCAGGCCGAGCGCGTACTCGCGGATCGCGAGCGAGCGCTTGTGGTTCAGGAAGCGTCCCCGCAGCCGGGCGAGGTTCTCCGGCCGGGTGTACTCCGGGCCGTAGATGATCCGCAGGTACTCCCGGCCCCGGCACTTGATGCCGGGCTGCACCAGCCTTCCCTCGCCTCCCCCACTCTCGGCTTCGCTCGAGCGGGGGGACCCCCACCGCACCACGGCACCCAGCGGCTTGACGACCATGCCCTCGCCGCCGCGGCCGGTCATCTCCAGCCACCAGTCGACGCCCGCTCGGACCGACTCGGGGTCGGCGGTGTCGACGTACAGACGTCGGGTGGTCTGGAGCAGGCCGGTGCCGTCGTGCTCCACCAGCCGGTCCAGCAGGGCCAGTTGCTCATCGTGCGGAAGCCCGGTGAGGCTGCGGCCCTGGACCGCGAGGATCTGGAACGGCGCCAGGCGGACGCCGTCCAGGCCGTCCGTGGTCCAGCAGTAGCGGCGGTACGCCTCCGTGAACGCGGCCGCGTCCGAGGCCCTCGCGCGCTGCCGGTCGAGGAGGTCACCGACCTCGACGCCCCGCGCCGCCGCGCCCTCCAGCGCGGCCAGCGCACCCGGGAACACCGCCCCGGAGGCGGCGCCGACCGCGGCGTACTGCGAGCGCAGCAGCCCCGACGCCTTCAGCGACCACGGCATCAGCTCGGCGTCCAACAGCAGCCAGTCCGTCTCGAGTTCGGCCCACAGCCCGGCCTCGTCGATCGCCGCGCGCAGCCGCCCGAGGATCTCCTCGGTCACCGACTCGTCGTCGAAGAACGGACGCCCGGTGCGGGTGTACAGCGAGCCGGTCGGGCCGTCCACGCCGAAGCGCTTGCGCGCCGCCTCCGCGTCCCGGCACACCAGCGCCACCGCCCGCGACCCCATGTGCTTCTCCTCGCACACGACCCGCGCGACCCCGTCCTCGGCGTACTGTCTGAACGCCTCGGCCGGGTGCTCCAGATAGCCGTCCTGGTGGCTGGTCGCCGTCGGGGCCATGGTCGGCGGGAGGTACGGAAGCAGCCGCGGGTCCACCGCGAACCGGCTCATGACCTCCAGGGCCGCCGCCGCGTTCTCCTCGCGGATCGCGACCCGCCCCTGGTGCCGGGTCTCGACGGCCCGCCGTCCGTGCACGTCCGCCAGGTCCAGTGGCCGCCCGTCGTGCCCACCCGGCGCCTCCGACCTCAGCGGCCTGGTCGGCTCGTACCAGACCTGCTCCGCCGGTACGTCGACCAGCTCGCGCTCCGGCCAGCGCAGCGCGGTCAGCTTGCCGCCGAAGACGGCGCCGGTGTCCAGGCAGATGGTGTTGTTGAGCCAGCTGGCCTCGGGCACCGGGGTGTGGCCGTAGACGACCGCGGCCCGGCCCCGGTAGTCCTCCGCCCACGGGTAGCGCACCGGCAGCCCGAACTCGTCGGTCTCCCCGGTGGTGTCGCCGTACAGGGCGTGCGAACGCACCCGTCCCGACGTACGGCCGTGATACTTCTCCGGCAGACCGGCGTGGCAGACCACGAGCCGGCCGCCGTCGAGGACGTAGTGGCTGACGAGCCCGTCGATGAACTCCCGTACCTCGGCCCGGAACTCGTCCGACTCGCTCTCCATCTGGCCGATGGTCTCGGCGAGGCCGTGGGTGTGCTGGACGTTGCGGCCCTTCAGGTAACGCCCGTACTTGTTCTCGTGGTTGCCGGGCACGCACAGGGCGTTGCCCGACTTCACCATCGACATCACCCGGCGCAGCACACCCGGGCTGTCCGGGCCGCGGTCGACGAGGTCACCGACGAAGACCGCGGTACGGCCCTGCGGGTGCACTCCGTCGGCGTATCCCAACTTGCCGAGAAGGGACTCCAGTTCGCTCGCGCAGCCGTGGATGTCGCCGACGATGTCGAAGGGGCCGGTGAGGTGGGTCAGGTCGTTGAACCGCTTCTCGGTGACGACGGTGGCGTGCTCGATCTCCTCGACGCCGCGCAGGACGTGCACCTTGCGGAAGCCCTCGCGCTCCAAGTGGCGCAGGGAGCGCCGGAGTTCGCGGATGTGCCGCTTGATGACCCGCACCGGCATGTCGGCCCGGTCGGTGCGGCCCGCGTTGCGCTCGGCGCACACCTCCTCCGGCACGTCCAGCACGATGGCGATGGGCAGCACGTCGTGCTGCTTGGCCAGGTCGATCAGCTGCTTACGGGCGTCCGACTGCACGCTGGTGGCGTCCACCACGGTGCGGCGGCCGGCGGCGAGCCGCTTGCCGGCGATGTAGTGGAGCACGTCGAAGGCGTCCTTCGTCGCGCTCTGGTCGTTCTCGTCGTCGGAGACCAGGCCGCGGCAGAAGTCGGAGGAGATCACCTCGGTGGGCTTGAAGTGCCTGCGGGCGAAGGTCGACTTGCCGGAGCCGGACGCGCCGACGAGGACGACGAGGGAGAGGTCGGTGACGGGCAGGACCCGTCCCTGGGTCTGCGTCTGGGTCTGGATCTCGGTCATGCGGCCTTCGCCTCCTTCTCCTTGCGCACGGTGAACACAGCCATCTGGGTGGGCGGGCCCACCTCGGGGTCGTCCGGCCCGACCGGCACGAACTCCACCTCGTACCCGTGCCGTTCGGCCACCGCCGCGGCCCAGGCCCGGAACTCCTCCCGCGTCCACTCGAAGCGGTGGTCGCCGTGCCGGACATGGCCGGCCGGGAGGGACTCCCAGCGGACGTTGTACTCGACGTTCGGGGTCGTCACCAGGACGGTGCGCGGGCGCGCGGCGCCGAACACGGAGTACTCCAGGGCGGGCAGCCGAGGCAGGTCGAGGTGCTCGATCACCTCGCTGAGCACGGCGGCGTCGTACCCCTTGAGCCGCTTGTCGGTGTAGGCCAGCGAGCCCTGGACGAGCTTGACGCGCGAGGCCTGCCGCTCCCCCATGCGGTCCAGCTTCAGCCGCCGGGACGCGATGGTGAGCGCGCGCACCGACACGTCGACGCCGACGATCTCGGTGAACCGCGGGTCCTTGAGCAGCGCCTGCACCAACTGCCCCTGTCCGCAGCCGAGATCGAGCACGCGCGCGGCACCGGACGCCTGGAGCGCGGTGATGATCGCGTCGCGTCGCTGCACCGCGAGCGGCGTCGGCCTCGCCTCCTCCTCGGTCTCGGCCTCGACGGCGTTGTCGATCTCCTCGACCTCGCTGTCGTCGGCCTCGGCGAGGCGCACCAGTTCCAGCCGCTCCATGGCCTGGCGGGTCAGCGACCAGCGGCGCGAGAGGTAGCGGCTGGTGATGAGCTTCTGCTCCGGGTGCTCGGACAGCCAGCCCTCACCGGCGCGCAGCAGCTTGTCGACCTCGTCCTCGGAGACCCAGTAGTGCTTGGCGTCGTCGAGGACCGGGAGAAGGACGTAGAGATGCCGCAGTGCCTGCGCAAGGGTCAGCGTGCCGGACTCCAGTTCGAGCCGCACGTACCGCGAGTCGCCCCACTCGGGGAACTGGGCGTCCAACGCGACGGGTTCGACGGTGACCGTCCAGCCGAGCGGTTCGAAGAGCTGTCGTACGAGCCCCGCACCGCCTCTGGCCGGCAGCGCGGGCACCTCGACGCGCAGCGGCAGCGGCTGCGCGGCCCGCTCGGGGCGGGCGTTGCACACCCCGCGCATGGCGCTGGAGAAGACACCGCTGAGCGCCACGGCGAGCAGCGAAGAGGCGGCGTACGGACGGTCGTTGACGTACTGCGCGAGCGCGGCGTCGGGCGCGCCGCCGCGGCCCTTGCTCTTTCCCTTCCGGACCAGCGCCACCGCGTCGACCTCCAGCAGCAGGGCCGCCGTGCAGCGTTCTGGCCCCGCCTCGGGGTAGAGGACATGGGCCCTGCCGTAGGAGGTGGAGAACGCCTGCGCCTTCCCGGGATGCTTGTGGAGCAGGTAGCCGAGGTCGGTGGCGGGGCGTTCCGGGGTGCCGGTGGTGGTGATCGAAAGGAACACGGGCGGGCCTCAAGTAGGGTCTGAACTGCTGATATGCACACCGTACAGACCGGACATCGGCAGCACTCGGGAATTATTCGCCTGGAGGCCCCACGTGACGGACACCGGATCGGGCGCTCACCCCATGGACACGAGCAGGCCCCACTCGGCGCGGATGTACGACTACTTCCTCGGCGGCAAGGACAACTACCCCGTCGACGTGGCCGCGGCCGAGCAGGTGACCTCCCTCTTCCCCGCCGTCAGCGCGATGGCGCGGACCAACCGCGCGTTCATGCACCGCGCTTCCCGGCTGCTCGCCGAGCGGGGTGTGCGCCAGTTCCTCGACATCGGCACCGGCATCCCGACCCGGCCGAACCTCCACCAGATCGTCCAGGGGATCGCTCCCGAGGCCCGGGTGGTGTACGCGGACAACGACCCGATCGTCCTGCGGCACGCGGAGGCGCTGCTGCACAGCACGCCGGAGGGGCGGACCGCGTACGTCCAGGGCGATGTGAGGGAGCCGGGGAAGATCATCGCCGCCGCGCGGGAGACGCTGGACTTCACCCGGCCGATCGCGCTGTCGCTGGTGGCACTGCTGCACCTGGTGGGGGACGAGGACATGCCGGCGATGATCCTGCGCCGGCTGCTGCGCCCGCTGCCGCCGGGCAGTTACGTGACGCTCTCCCACGCGACCGGCGACTTCGATCCGCAGACCTGGGAGCGGGTGGTGGAGGTGTACCGCAAGGGCGGCACCGCGGCCCAGGTGCGCTCCCGGGCGGAGTTCTCCGCCTTCTTCACGGGCCTCGAACTGCTCGACCCCGGCGTGGTACTGGCCGCCGAGTGGCATCCCGGACTCGGGGAACGGCAGGGCGGTACGGAGATTCCGCTGTACGTGGGGACAGGCCGCAAGCCGTGACGCGGGACCGTCCGGTGGATGACCTGTTCCGACCGTCCGGTGGATGACCTGTTCCACCGGACGGTCCCGCCACAGCTCAGCCCAGCTGCGACTGCACCTGCGAGGAGATGAGCTCCAGGTGCGCCAGGTCGTCGAGGTCGAGGAGCTGGAGGTAGAGGCGCTGCGAGCCGGCCTCCTGGTACCGGCCGATCTTGTCGACGACCTCGCTCGGGGAGCCCGCCAGGCCGTTGGCCTTCAGCTCGGGCACCTCACGGCCGATCGCGGCGGCGCGGCGGGCGACCTCCTGGTCGTCCTTGCCGACACAGACGACGAGGGCGTTGGAGTAGACGAGGCTGTCGGCGCCGCGACCCGCTTCCTCGACGGCGGCGCGGACGCGGCCGAACTGGCGCTCGCTGTCCTCGACGGAGGCGAACGGCATGTTGAACTCGTCGGCGTACTTCGCGGCGAGGCGGGGGGTGCGGGTCGGGCCGTGGCCGCCGACGAGGACCGGGATCTTGGCCTGGGCGGGCTTGGGCAGGGCCGGGGAGCCGGTCAGGTCGTAGTACGTGCCGTGGAAGTCGAAGGTGTCGCCGAGCTTCGTCTCCCACAGGCCGGTGACGATGGCCAGCTGCTCCTCCAGGCGGCCGAACTTCTCCTTCGGGAACGGGATGCCGTACGCCTGGTGCTCCTCCTCGAACCAGCCCGCGCCGAGGCCGAGTTCGACCCGGCCGCCGGACATCTGGTCGACCTGCGCGACCTGGATGGCGAGGACGCCTGGGAGCCGGAAGGTACCGGCCGTCATCAGGGTGCCGAGGCGGATGCGCTTCGTCTCACGGGCGAGCCCGGCGAGGGTGATCCAGGCGTCGGTGGGGCCGGGAAGCCCGTCACCCGAGCCCATCTTCAGGTAGTGGTCGCTGCGGAAGAAGGCGTCGAAGCCGAGATCCTCCGTGGCCTTGGCAACGGTGAGAAGGGTGTCGTAGGTCGCCCCCTGCTGGGGCTCGGTGAAAATGCGAAGATCCATACCTCCATCCTGCACGCTCCGGCCCCGGTCAACCCCACTGGTCCCACCGGCCCCGCGCCGCCACGGTCGGGTGAAAATCCGTCAACGCGGCACACGGGGGCTGCCCGGGCCAGTGACCCGGCGAAGGTGATGATCGTTGCTGGGGCGGAGCCGGACCGACCGGCGCCCGCGCCGGCCGGTCAGCGCCGGGCGTCAAGGTGTCGGCCTCCCGTGGGGGCCTGGCCGAGGAGGCCGTCATGTCCGAAGAATCCGTCCCGCAGCAAGGTGGCGAAGCCGGCCGGCCGAAGGGCTTGTTGCAGCAGATGGAGGAGCTGATGGCGGCCCTCAACGCGGACCTCTCCGCCCTGGACGCCGACCTCCAGTCGGCGGGACGGGGGGCGGAGGAGACCGAGGCCAAGTAGCGCTTCGGCGGGGGCTGAGCGGATCGCCCCGCGGGCAATCGGCGGCGCTTCGGTGCCGCCGGTGAGGGGCGTGATCGCGGGCGCAGTCCCGCGTAGTCAAGGGCGAAGGGCCGAGGAGGGCCGAGCGCGGCGGGGATCATCCAGGCCAGGCCGATCAGCGCACCAGGGAGACCGAGCCCCGCACCGACCGGCCGCCGCCGCCGCGAGAAACGGCGCCTGCCCCCCACCTCCCGGGAACCCGGCGCCCGCCCGCACCTCCCCACAGCGGGCCACTGCCACGAGCACCGCGGCGCCCCCGCCTTCCCACCCAGCCCCGAACCCCGAACACAGCGCCCTCATCGCCACCCGGCTCCACCCCGCCTCGCGGCCCCGGGCCCACCCCCCCTCACCCCGCCTCCCGTTCCGGTATCGCCGGGTCGCTCTCCGCCAGCTTGCGCAGCATGTCGCGGACGCGGTCTCTGGATTCGTCCGCCGCGTCGATGGCCTCCATGCACTGCCAGTACGTGCCCTCGTCGTCCGCCGCGCAGGCGAGGCCCACCAGCGCGATGCCCACCTCGCCGAGGAGGCCGCCCAGGTAGAGCAGGGCCTGGCGGGCGTCGCCGAGTTCGGTGAGCTGGGCGGCGCGCAGGTCGGCGGTGTCGAGGTCGGGGCGGTCCAGGACCCCGCAGCCCCGGCCCGCCAGCTCCGTCAACCCCAGTGCCTCACCGCGCAGTTGAGGTGGTCCGTAGACCGCGAGTCTGCTCCCTATGGCCTGCGCCAGCGCTTGGGCCTGCCAGACCTCGGTCATGACCTGTGGCGCGTCTCCGCTCCCCGCGAGGGCACGCCTGCTCGTCACGATGAGCCGCACCGCGTCCATGGCTGCCCCGTCCACCCGAACTCCGTTGTCCACTACCCAGAGTGAAGGGACACGGGACGAAAAGCCAGAGGAAGGCGGAAATCTGTGGACAACGAATCGATTTCAGACCGGAATTCGACTGCGGAGAGTGAAAACGGATCGTACGGCTCCCCGGAGTCGTACCCCTCCCCGCAGACAAGGGAGCTCTACGGCGCCGGAAACCTCCGCTCGTTCCGGTCGATCTTCGCGTCCAGCGCCGCCAGCGGGTCGATCCCCAGCACCTCGCACAGCTGGAGCAGATACGCGAGCACATCGGCGACCTCGTCCGTGACCCGGTGCGCGGAGTCGGCGTCGTCCATGACCCGCGCCGACTCCTCCGGCGTCAACCACTGGAAGATCTCCACCAGTTCGGAGGCCTCCACGCTGAGCGCGGCGACCAGGTTCTTGGGGGTGTGGTACGGCTGCCAGTTCCGGGCCGCCGCGAACTCGGCCAGCCTGCGCTGAAGCCCCGCCACATCGAGATGCTCTGTCACGGCTCCAGGTGTACCACCGTGATCCCGTCCGTCCCCGCGGCCCAGGACGCGTCCGTGGTCGTACCGAGCAACCGGATGTGCCCCCGGTCGCACATCCGGGCCGCGAGCCGCAGCAGTTCGCCGCGTTGGCGCGGGTCCAGTCGGCGGTCGACGTCATCGGCGAGGACCGTCAGCGCCTGCATCGCCGCCGGCACCTCACCGGCCGGGTCGACCTCCAGCACCCCGGGCCCGGTGAACAGCACCAGGGCGAGCGCGATGTACCGCAACTCGCCGTCGCCCAGCCGCCCGAGCGCGGTCCGCGGACCGGCGCCGCGGTCGAGCAGCGCCCGGATCGTCCCGTCGCCCAGGGACTCGGCCAGCACGTCCGCCACCGGCCCCGCGCACCCGGCGCGCACGGCCGCGACGAACTGCGCGTGCCGTCGGCCGCATTCCGCGCGGGTCCGCCCCAGCACGTCGGCGAGGTTGTCGCAGCCGCCGAGCAGCCGCCCGGAGCCGACGGGGACGGGCAGCCGCATCCGGTCGGGGCGCGGATCACAGGCGAACACCGACCGCAGCGCGACCACCATCTGTTCGGCGGCGGCGAGCACCCGGCGCTGTCCGTCGGTCTTGCCCGCCACGCGTAAGGGGAGCAGCGCGGTGCCGAGCCGGTCGTCCGGCAGCGGAGCACGGGTCACCGGCGTGGCCCCGGCGGTGTGCCAGGCGGCCTGCACGGCGCGGCGCGCGGGGTCGCGCAGGGCCGTCTCCAGCAGGACGAGGCCGCCGGACGTCAGCCGCTCCCCCACGATCCGCAGGTCGGGCTCGGCCTGGACGGCGACGTCGAGCCGGACCGGACCCTCGGGCCCGTCGGCCGTGCAGCCGATCCGGAAGCCGCGCCGCCGCTGGGCGTCGGGCCGGGCCCGCTCCGGCACGCACGCGTGCGGGTCGACGAACACCTCCCCGAGCTCGGCGCCGCCCCCGAGCCGGGCCAGCGCCTCGTACGCCCGCAGCGCGCTCGTCTTGCCGCAGCCGCTGGGCCCGGAGAACAGGGTGAACGGACCGAGCGGGAACGCCGCACCTCGGTGCGAGGCGAACGCGGACAGCCGCAGCTCGGTGAGGTGGGGGCGCAGAGAACGGTGGTCGGCGGGGGCGGGAGGCGCCGAAGAGGCTTCCGCGGCCCGGGACCGCCCCTGCGACGGCACCACGGGCTCGGCGGAGACTGCCGACGTCGACAACACTGAGGACACAGCCATATCCGGACCGTAGGACTCCGCCACCGGCCGAACCGTTCCTCCGGGACAGCCTTCCTACGATCGAGGGACCGCACGCCCCCTGGCGCCCCCCTCACGCTCCCCGCTCACACCCCCGAAGCGCCCGCGGCCCCCTCCATCAACCCGCTCACCTCGGTCCCGGGCGGCGTCAGCAGGAACACATTGCGGTCGACCCGGTGCATCCCGCTGTTCAGCCCGAAGACCACGCCCGTGCTGAAGTCGAGGACCCGCTTGGCGACGTCTCCCTCCGCGCCGGTCAGATCCAGCAGCACCGGTATGCCCGCCATCAGCGTCTCGGCGACCTCGCGGGCGTCCCCGAACACATTGACGCGGAGGACGACGAACCGGCGCCTGCGCTCCGTGACCGCTTCCGGCATCGCCCGATGGCCCACCGAGGACGGCCAGGCGTCCCGGCCACGCAAGGGAACGACCTGGGCGAGCCCTTCCCACTGTTCATCGGTGACGTCGTGGCTGTTCACCGGCTCCCCCCGAAATCGCTCGCCTTCATTGCCTGCACCAGCCAATTCTTACGCCAAGTCACCCGTTCGGCCCAACAGCGACACGGACCGCCACCGTCACACCCCCTCACATCGGGCCACCGAGCGCTGTGTGGCCGACGTAACTCCTCATGATCAAGCCATGTGACATCGACGTAATGGGCGATTCGTACGCTCTCGACCATGAGTCGGCCGTCAGGAAAGAGCAGCGTGTGACCCCCACCACCCCCACGTCCCAGGTGCGCTCGGTCTGCTCCTACTGCGGAGTGGGCTGCGGGATCGTGCTGGACATCGGGAGGGGTCCTGACGGCCGCCGTACCGTCCTGAAGGCCACCGGCGACAAGGCGCACCCGGCGAACGCGGGGCGGCTGTGCACCAAGGGCGCCACCACGGCCGAGATGCTCGCCGCGCCCGGCCGGCTGACCACCGCGCTGGTCAGGGACGACCGCGGCGAGGAGCCGGTGCCCGCGCCGATGGCGGACGCGGTCGCCGAGACGGCTCGCAGGCTGCGGCAAATCATCGACACGCACGGCCCGGACGCCGTCGCCTTCTACGTCTCCGGGCAGATGAGCCTGGAGGCCCAGTACCTGGCGAACAAGCTCGCCAAGGGGTTCGTCCGCACGAACCAGATCGAGTCGAACTCCCGGCTGTGCATGGCGAGCGCCGGGGCCGGTTACAAGACGTCGCTCGGCGCGGACGGGCCGCCGGGGTCGTACGACGACTTCGAAGGGGCCGATGTCTTCTTCGTCATCGGCTCGAACATGGCCGACTGCCACCCGATCCTCTTCCTGCGGATGATGGAGCGGGTCAAGGCGGGCGCCCGGCTGATCGTCGTCGATCCGAGGCGCACCGCGACGGCCGCGAAGGCGGACCTGTTCCTCCAGATCAAGCCGGGCACCGATCTCGCCCTCCTCAACGGTCTGCTCCACCTCCTCCTCGCGAACGGCCACACCGACCCCGACTTCATCGCCGCGCACACCGAGGGCTGGGAGGCGATGCCCGAGTTCCTCGCCGACTACACGCCGGCGGCCGTCGCGGAGCTCACGGGGCTGGCCGAGGAGGATCTGCGCACGGCGGCGCGGCTGATCGGCGAGGCCGGTGAGTGGATGAGCCTGTGGACCATGGGCCTCAACCAGTCCACGCACGGCACCTGGAACACCAACGCCCTGGTCAACCTGCACCTCGCGACCGGCGCCATCTGCCGCCCCGGCTCCGGCCCGTTCTCCCTCACCGGCCAGCCGAACGCCATGGGCGGCCGGGAGATGGGCTACATGGGCCCGGGCCTGCCCGGCCAGCGGTCGGTCCTGGTCGACGCCGAGCGCGCGTTCGTCGAGGACCTCTGGGAACTACCGCCGGGCACCGTCCGCAAGGACGGCGTCGGCAAGGGCACGATCGAGATGTTCCAGAAGATGGCCGACGGCGAGATCAAGGCCTGCTGGATCATCTGCACCAACCCGGTCGCCTCGGTCGCCAACCGCCGTACCGTCATCGAGGGCCTGGAGGCCGCCGAGTTCGTCGTCGCGCAGGACGTGTTCAGCGACACGGAGACCAACGCGTACGCCGACGTCGTGCTGCCCGGCGCGATGTGGACCGAGGGCGAGGGCGTCTTCGTCAACAGCGAGCGCAACCTCACCCTCACCGCCCCCGTCGCCGACCCGCCCGGCGAGGCGATGGCGGACTGGCGGATCATCGCGGCCGTCGCCCGCGAGATGGGGTACGAGAAGGGCTTCTCGTACGACAGCGCCGAGGACGTCTTCGAGGAGATCCGCCGCGCCTGGAACCCCGTCACGGGCTGGGACCTGCGCGGGGTGACGTACGAGCGGCTGCG
>JABFXD010000565.1 GCA_013361925.1 Streptomyces sp.
CGGATCGTGGGCCCGCCGACCGGGCGGGTCGCGCCGGTACGCCTCGTCGGCCCGTTGAGCCGCTGCCCGCGTTTCCCCGCTCGCTGTGTCAACCGCGTCCGGGATCCGCGTCCAGCGTCGCGAGGCCCGCGCGCAGGAAGGCCATCGCGCGGTCGATCTCGGCCTCCTCGGCGTGGTGGCAGACCTCGCTGACGACGGCCGCCGCCGCTGCCGCCGCCATCCGGGGGCCGAAGTCGTCCGGGTCGTCGCCGCGTTCCTCGGCGAGGATGCGGGCGCCCTCCTGGATGACCTCGGTGAGGCGGAGGTTGGTGACGGCCCTGAGCTGCGGGTTCAGGTCGAGCATCCGGTCGTGGAGGTCTTCGAGGGGGTCGGGGTCGGCGGACTCCGCGCGCAGCCACCGCTCCAGCGCGTCCACCGTCGTCTGTCCGTCCGGCCGTTCGCGCAACGCGGTCGCCAGCCGGTCCGCGGCGGCGTCGACGTGGGAGGTCGCCAGCTCCAGCTTCGACGGGAAGTAGAGCGTGACGGTACGCGGGGAGACCTCCGCCGCCGCCGCGATGTCGGCGATCGTCGTCGCCTCGAAGCCGTGGTCGGCGAACAGCTCGTAGGCCGCCCGGAGGATCGCTTCTCTGCGCCGCGCCTTGGAACGTTCCCGCAGACCCTCGCTCATCATGACCCGCACTTTACCATCGACGGTGATTTTACAGCCCACTGCAAAAATGCCGTACGGTGTAACGAAGGCGGTGTGAAGCGAGCGAGAGGGAGAACGAACATGGCGTCACGCCTGTACGACTGGGCGCGCTGGGCGGTACGCCGACGCGGCCGGGTCGTCGCGGTCTGGTTGCTGCTGCTCACCGTCGTCGGTGGCCTCGGGATCACGCTGCACGGCAAGGTGACGACCGAGTTCTCGGTGCCGGGGATCGAGTCGCAGCAGGCACAGGACCTGCTCAAGGAGAAGTTCCCTGAGGCGGCGGGCGGCGTCGCGCGGGTCGTCCTCGCGGCGCCCGAGGGTGAGAAGCTCAGCGCGCCGAAGACCTCGACGGCCCTGGAGGCGAGTCTTGAGAAGGCCGCGCGGGTCTCCGGCGTCGTGGACGTCTCCGACCCGCTGAAGGCCAGGACCGTCTCGGCGGACCAGCGGATCGGCTACGCGGACGTCCGCTTCGGACAGCAGGCCAGTGACGTCCCGCAGGAGGCCAAGGACGCCCTGTCGAGGGCGATGGACCAGGCCCGCGACGCCGGTCTGGAGGTCGAGTTCGGCGGCTCCGCGATGGAGCCCAAGACCGAGGTCGGCGGACCCGCCGAGATCGTCGGCGTGGTCGTCGCCTTCGCCGTCCTGGCCCTCGCTCTCGGCTCCCTCGTGGCGGCCGGACTGCCGCTGCTCACCGCCCTGGTCGGGGTGGCGATCGGTGTCCTGGGCGTCGAGTTCGTCAGCCGGTACGTCGAGATGACGTCCACCGCCACCGTGCTCGCCCTGATGATCGGGCTGGCCGTGGGCATCGACTACGCCCTCTTCATCATCTCCCGCCACCGCGAGCAACTCGCCGACCCCGAACAGGACGTCGAGGACTCCATCGCGCGTGCCGTGGCCACTGCCGGAAGCGCGGTCGTCTTCGCCGGCGCGACCGTCATCATCGCGCTGGCCGCGCTCGCGGTCACCGGCATCCCCTTCCTGACCGTGATGGGCCTGGCCGCCGCGGCCACCGTGGCCCTCGCGGTGCTGATCGCGGTCAGCCTCGTACCGGCCGCCCTGGGCTTCTTCGGCGAGCGGCTGCGCCCACGCGACCGCAGCGGCCGTACGGCCCGACGCGCCCCCGGCGCCTGGGGGTTGGCCTGGGCGCGTGCGGTGACCCGCAAGCCCCTGCTCGTCCTCCTCGCCGGTGTCATCGGGCTGCTCGCGCTGGCCCTCCCGGCCCGCGACCTGCGCCTCGGTCTGCCCAGCAACGCCTCACAACCGGTCGACAGCACCCAGCACAAGAGCTACGACCTGCTGACGGACGGTTTCGGCCCCGGCTTCAACGCCACCCTCACGGCCGTGGTCGACCTCGACCGCGTGCCCGCCGCCGACCGCACGGCGACCGTGACTCAGCTCCGTACCGCCCTCGCGGGCGACCGCGGCGTGGCCGTCGCCGCCGCCCCGGTCGCCAACGCCGACTCCACCCTCGCCGTCGTCGCCGTGGTCCCCAAGACCGGTCCCGACGCCCGGGCCACCACCGACCTCGTGCACCGGCTGCGGGAGAACGCGACCACGGTCGAGAAGGCGGGCGGCACCCTCTACATCGCCGGCCAGACCGCCGCGGCGATCGACGTGGCCGGGAAACTGTCCGACGCGCTGCCGCTGTTCATCGCGATCATCGTGATCCTCGCCCTGATCCTGCTCACCCTCGCCTTCCGGTCCCTGCTCGTCCCGGTCAAGGCGGCCCTCGGCTTCCTGCTGTCCGTCGCCGCCTCCCTCGGCGCGACGGTCTGGGTCTTCCAGGACGGCCACCTGAGCGGCGTCCTCGACATCCCCTCCGCCGGCCCGGTCACCAGCTTCCTTCCGGTGCTGCTCATCGGCGTCCTGTTCGGACTGGCCATGGACTACGAGGTGTTCCTCGTCAGCCGGATGCGCGAGCACTACGAGCACACGGGCGACGCCGCCGAGGCCGTCACCCAGGGCTTCGCCCGCAGCGGGCGGGTCGTCAGCGCCGCCGCGCTCATCATGGTCGCGGTCTTCGGAGGCTTCGTCTTCAACCACGACCCGATCATCAAGTCCATCGGCTTCGCCCTGGCCTTCGGCGTGTTCGTCGACGCGTTCGTGGTCCGCATGACCCTCGTACCGGCGGTCATGGCCCTGCTCGGCCGCCGCGC
The DNA here is from genome assembly GCA_013361925.1 of Streptomyces sp. GTDB lineage: Bacteria > Actinomycetota > Actinomycetes > Streptomycetales > Streptomycetaceae > Streptomyces. The sequence goes on from JABFXD010000565.1 coordinate 2,845, forward strand.
CTGGGGCCTGCCGGCCTGGCTGGACCGTGTCACGCCGGACGTCGACATCGAGGGGGCGAAGCTGCCCGCGCGGACGAAGCCCGAGGCGGAGAATCGGGCCGAGCACGAGGTCGCGGCACGCTGAGGCCGCCGCCCGGCGCAGGGCCGGGCGGGGCGCGTGCCTTGAGAAGGACGGTGCCGGGTGTGTTCTCCCGGCACCGTCCGAGGTCGAGCCGTGGGGGTCAGATGTCCCGGAAGATCTCGATCTGCGCCCCGATGGTGTTGAGGCGCTCGGCGAGGTCCTCGTAGCCGCGGTTGATGACGTAGACGTTGCGCAGCACGGACGTGCCCTCCGCC
>JABFXD010000468.1 GCA_013361925.1 Streptomyces sp.
GCCCTGGACCGGCTCGTCGTCCGCGCCGAGGTCGCCCTCGCCGCCCCCGCCGACGCCGACCCGCGACGACTGCGCGCCTGGGCCCGCGCCCTGCGCGGCAACGGCTCCGTCCCGCACACCGAGGACCACGGCGAACTCCTCGGCGTCGACGCCGAACTCGCCGTCCCCGCAGCCCCGTTGTGGCGTCGGCTCGGACCGCTCACCCCGCTTGCCGTGCGCACCGCGACCGGCTGCGCCCTCGCCGGATACGCCTCCCTCGCGCTCGGCGTCGGCCGCCCGTACTGGGCCCTGGTCACCGCCGCCTCGCTCTACCAGGCCAACCTCACCCTCACCTGGAGCCGCGGCGTCCAGCGCGTCGTCGGCAACCTCGCCGGAGTGCTCCTCTTCGCCGCCGTGGTCCCGCTCGCCCACCTCGGCCCGGCCGCCCTCGTCGTGATCTGCCTCGCCTTCAACTTCGGCGCCGAGGCGCTCATCGGCCGCAACTACTGGCTCGGCAGCGTCTGCGTCACCCCGATGGCCCTGCTCATCACCGAGTTCACCGGATTCCAGGAGCCCGGGCGGCTGATCACCGAGCGGGTCATCGACACCCTCGTCGGCGCGCTGGTCGGCTTCGTCGCCGCGATCGCCGTCACCAACCGCCGCGTCGGCAACCGCATCGAACAGACGCTGACCTCCGTGGAGCGCGCCCGCGAACACACCGCCCGCCTGCTCGCGGAACCCCACCCCGACCCCCGCGCCCTGGACTCCGCCCGTCGTGCCCTCGCCGCCCACCTCGTGGAGCTGCGCGCCGCCGTGGACGCCGCGTCCGGGGAGTGGTGGCAGCGTGCCCTGCCCCAGGAGCGGGTCGTGCGCGCCGAGCAGGCCGGACACCGTACGCTCGCGGCGACGGTACGGCACCAGGAGGTGCACCGGAGCGCGACGGCGGAGGGCATACGGCCATGACGGCACCGAACGGACGGCAGGCAGGCGCGAGCGGGGGCGACACCGTCTCCGCGGTCGTCCGGCAGTGGCAGGCCGTCCACCCCGGTCTCGACACCGGCCCGATGGAGATCATCGGCCGCGTCAACCGCTGCGCCGCCCTCCTCCAGCAGGCCGAGGACGCCCCGCTGCGCCGGGCCGGGCTCAGCCGAGCCGAGTTCGACCTGCTCGGCGCGCTGCGCCGCACCGGCCACGAGCTGACGCCGGGCGACCTGGCCCGGGAGACCTTCTCCTCGGGAGCCGCGGTCACCAAGCGCCTCAAGCAGCTGACCGAGCGCGGCCTCGTGGAGCGCCGCGGGGACACCCGCGACCGCCGCGTCGCCCACCTCCGCCTGACGGACGCGGGCCGCGAGATCGTCGACGGCATCCTGCCCGAGCAGCTCGCCTACGAGACCGCCGTGCTGTCCGTCCTCGATCCGCTGCGGCAGGGTGAACTGGCGGGGCTGCTCGGCGAGTTGCTGGGACAGCTGGAAGGGCGTCCGGGCGCGCTGCGCGCCTGAGCCATTGACGTGATCCACGCGACGTCCCTACCGTCGGTTCGATGTGCCGACATGCGTGCGGCATACCGAACGCACTGAGCGAAAGTGGGAACGCCGTGGCAGCCGAAACGCTCACCGTCGATCTCGGCACCGAGACGGGCCCCTTCCACGGCGGCGCCAGTGGAACGCTCTACGGCCTCTACGGCGACGGCGTCCCCAGCCGCGCGGTGGTCGAGGGCATGTACGTCCGCACGGTCGCGACCAAGGCCCAGGACGGCGTCCAGCACCCCGGCGCGGACGGCCTGGAGATCCTCCCCTCCTTCGTCGCGGCGGGCGGCCGGGACGTCTACCTCTACATGACCGACATCCTGCGCGGCTTCCCCTACGAATGGCCCGGCGCGACGGGGGAGGAACGGCTCGCGGGCTTCGTCGCCAGTGTCCGCAAGCAGGTCGAACAGGTCCTGACCATGGGCGAGTTGGCGTCCCACATCGTGTACGTGCCGTTCAACGAACCCGAGGGAAACATGTTCGGCGAGGGCGAGTGGAGCTACGACCGCACCTCCTGGCACACCGACCCCCGGCACTACTTCGCCGCCTGGCGGGACGTGTACCGCATGATCAAGGACCTCCACCCGGACGCCCGGATCGCCGGCCCCAACACCTGCGTCCTGTACCCCGAGGTCAAGGGATTCCTGCGGTTCGCCCGGGACAACGACGTCCTCCCCGACGTCATCACCTGGCACGAGCTGTCCTCACCCGCCGAGGTGCGCACCAACGTCGCCGTGTACCGCTCCTGGGAACGGGAGTTGGGCATCGGCCCGCTCCCCCTCAACCTCAACGAGTACGCGCACAACTACCACCTCTCCGTCCCCGGCCAGATGATCCAGTGGATCTCCGCGATCGAGGAGTCCAAGGTCGACGCCGACATGGCGTACTGGAACATCGCCGGCAACCTCAACGACTCGGTGGTGGAGGCCAACAAGGCCAACGGCCAGTGGTGGCTGTTCAACGCCTACGGCCAACTGACGGGGAACACGGTCGCGGTCACCGCCCCCCACCCGAACGTCCAGTACACCCTCCAGGGCGTCGCCACGCTCGACCGGGACAAGCGGCAGGCACGGGTCCTGTTCGGCGGTGCCGGGGGTGCCGCCGAGGTCGTCGTCGAGCACCTCGACCCGGAGACCTTCGGCACCACCGTCCACGTACGGCTCCAGGAGATCCCATGGACGGGCCAACTCGGCGCGTCGGGCGCCCCGTTGACGCTACGGGACGACGAACTCCCGGTAGCGGACGGCCGACTGACCCTGCCCCTCACCGACCTCGACGCGATGTCCGCGTACCAGCTGATCCTGTCGCCCGGCGGATCTCCCGTCTCGTCCCTGGCGGGTCCCCGACGGACGTACGAGGCCGAGGACGCCGCGTACACCGGGAGCGGGTACGTGAAGAACGGTCCCGAGGGATCACCGACGGACGTCGACAAGTTCGCCACCTCCGGCGGCCATCACGTCGGCGGTCTGCGCACCGGCTCCGACCTCGTCCTCGCCTTCGACGTCGAGGTCCCGCGGGACGGGACGTACGACATCCGCGTGTACGCCAACTCCCACAACCAGGCCGACCTCGTGCGCGAACACGGCCCCACCAACGTCTTCCTGCGCGTCGACGGCGAGGACCCGCGCGAACTGCTCCTGCCCCTCGGCTACAAGTGGGCCGTATGGGGCC
>JABFXD010000278.1 GCA_013361925.1 Streptomyces sp.
CGCACCCGCTTGGCGATCGACTCCTCGCTCTTGCCGTCCCGCCGCAGATCCGCGATCCAGGCGTCCCGCATCGCGTCCAGCAGCTCCGTCCGCGAGGCCTCGGACTCCAGCAGGACGAACCGCCACGGCGTGGTGTGATGCGGCGCCGGCGCGGTCACGGCCGCGGCGACCGCCCGCCGCACCGCACCGCCGTCGACCGGCTCGTCCGTGAAGGCCCGAACCGTACGCCGCTGGGTCACCGCCAGCCGTACCGCCTCGGAGGTGCCCAGCCGGAACATGTCGTCGCGCGCGCCGCGCACCATGGCGCCGGCCCCATCCCCGTGCTCGACGGACACCACCTGCGCCAGCCCGCGCACCACGGCGACGGGCCGTCCGGCGGCCTTGCCCTTGACCAGGTCGCCGGCCGCGGCCAGTTCGTCGGCCGTGGCGACGACGGTGGCGCTGAGCGGGTTGCCGTACGCGTCCGTGCCCCCGCGCAGATCGTCGAGCACCCGCACCCCGGCGGCGCCGATCGCCACGTCGGTGAGTCCCGCGCGCCAGGGCCGCCCGAAGGTGTCGGTGATGACGACACCGACGTCGACGCCGAGCAGTTCCCGCAGCCCCTCGCGTACCGCGCGCGCGGAGGCGTCCGGGTCCTCGGGCAGCAACAGGACGGTCCCGGCCGGAGTGTTGGAGGCGTCGACCCCCGCCGCGGCCATGATCAGCCCCTGCCGGTTCTCGACGATCCGCAGGGTGCCGCGTCTGGCCACCACCCGCACGGTCTCGGCGTCGATCGCCGCCTCCCGGTCGGCCGCCTCGACGATCCGGCCCTCCGCCTTGGAGACGATCTTCGAGGTGACGAGCAGCACGTCACCGTCGGCGAGACCGGGCTCGGCGGCGGCGATCAGCTTGGCGAGGTCGTCGCCGGGCGCGATCTCGGGCAGGCCCGGTACGGCCCACACGCGGAAGCCGTCCGTGTTGTCGAAGCCGTCCGTGCTCACGCGGCCCGCACCTCCTCCGCCAGCGCCAGCGCCTCGCGGGCCATCTGCGTGCTCGCGTCGAGGTCCGTCATCATCAGCGGCACGGCCCGGCAGCGGACGCCGGCCGCCTCGACGCGCTCCACGGAGGCCGCGTCGACGGTGTCGACGAGCCAGCCGTCCAGCAGCCCCGAGCCGTAGTGCTCGGCCACCGCAGCGGCCGACGACTCCACGCCCACCGCCGCCAGCACCTTGTCGGCCATGCCGCGCACGGGCGCGTCCCCGACGATGGGGGACAGGCCGACCACGGGGACGCCCGCCTCGGCGATCGCCTCGCGGATGCCGGGCACGGCCAGGATCGTGCCGATGGAGACGACCGGGTTGGACGGCGGGAAGAGGATCACGTCCGCCTCCGCGATCGCCTCCAGGACGCCGGGCGCGGGCTTGGCCTGCTCCGCGCCCACCGGCACGATGGCCTCCGCCGGCACCGAGGCCCGCAGCCGTACCCAGTACTCCTGGAAGTGGACCGCCTTGCGCTCGCCGTCGACCTCGACGGCGACATGGGTCTCCACGCGGTCGTCGGACATCGGGATCAGCCGCACGCCCGGCTTCCAGCGGTCGCAGAGCGCCTCGGTGACCGCGCTCAGCGGGAATCCGGCGCCGATCATCTGTGTGCGCACGATGTGGGTGGCGAAGTCCCGGTCGCCGAGCCCGAACCACTCGGGGCCGACGCCGTACGCCGCGAGCTCCTCCTTGAGGTGGAAGGTCTCGTCGGCCCGGCCCCAGCCCTGTTCCTCGTTGATGCCGCCGCCGAGCGTGTACATCACCGTGTCGAGGTCCGGGCAGACCTTCAGTCCGAAGAGGTGGATGTCGTCCCCGGTGTTGCCGATGACCGTGACGTCCGCGTCCGGCACGGCCTGCTTCAGACCGCGCAGGAAACGGGCACCGCCGATGCCGCCTGCCAGAACCACGATTCGCATGGGACAAGCATTGCAGGCGGGTACGACAACGCGTCAGGCAGTCACCGGACGCGCCGTGCAGGCGTGCGCACCGTGCATCGGCATCTCGGTCAGGCCCGGGTAGTACACGTGGAGGCTGATCGCCGGCTCCAGCGCGTCGTTGACGACCTCGTGCACATAGCCCGGCGCGAACACCCGCTGCGCGCCGGTCGCCAACGCGCGCGTGCCGCGGTCGGTGCGCTCGGTCAGCTCGCCCTCCAGGACCGTCAGCACGCCGGAGGAGCGGCCGTGGTCGTGCAGCCCGCTGCCCTGTCCGGGCACCCAGGACAGCAGCCAGACCTCGTAACCGGGGCCGGTGCGCAGCCGGTGGTACCAACGCGTCGTGGCGTCGTACTGCACCAGGTGCTCCCACTGGGAGCGGTCGGCGGCGATGGAGCGGGCCAGGCCGACGAACTCCGCGACGGTCGAGGGGTGCTCGCGCGGGGGCTGGAGGAGGTGGGGCACCTCCAGGATGTCGCCGGCGATCTGGAGGTCGTTGTCGCTGTTCATGGGATGGGGCGGTTCCTCAGTGAAAGAAGGTCAGACAGAGGGAACGGGAAAGGCCGAGTCCCGGGGGATTCGGCCTTCAGCTGGAGCGGGTGTCGTGCACCGGGGCTCAACAGCTGTGACAGCAACAGCTACAGCGAGCGCGGGCAGCACCGTGGGACCCGGCGGTGCGGGTCGTGGTGAGTGCCAAGTTCGCGAGCATGCCCACTAGGACAGCGGTTCACACCGGCACTGTCAACTCGACACCGGCATGTGGGACTGCTTTCACCTCATCCGGTTCATCTGAGAGGTGAAAGGTTTGTTCACCCGTCTACCGGGACACATGGCGCACAACCGGCGCGCAAGGAACGGGAACGAACTCCTGGGCGTCCTTCTCCGTACAGGTCCTGCACGGGTTCGGAAGCCCCGCGGGCCCCATCTGCTTGTCAAGGTTTATGGCGATTTGAACACTTTCCGCTAGGCCTTGGTTCCGCAGAGTGAATAAGGGGCCCAATAGCAGATCTCGGCTTGACTCGCCCGGAGCAGCACACTTGTAATTTCACTCGTGTCGTTCAGCCGACATCGGTAACGGCTACATCACGGGGACGCGAAAGACAGACGAGGGGCGCACATGACCGAGCTGGTGCAGCAACTGCTGGTCGACGACGCGGACGAGGAACTCGGCTGGCAGGAGCGCGCGCTGTGCGCCCAGACCGACCCCGAGTCCTTCTTCCCCGAGAAGGGTGGCTCCACCCGTGAGGCCAAGAAGGTCTGCCTGGCTTGTGAGGTCCGCTCCGAGTGCCTCGAGTACGCCCTCGCCAACGACGAGCGCTTCGGCATCTGGGGCGGCCTGTCCGAACGGGAGCGGCGCCGCCTGAAGAAGGCCGCGATCTGACCGACCGGCATCACATCGCACGCACATACGGGACTTACGGCCCGTCGCAGGTGGGTTGTCCACAGGCGGCGGGCCGCCGCTGTGCCCAGCCGATAGTGTGGTCGCTCGTCCGAGACGCCCCGCTGCCCCCTCGGGGCACAGGCGTCCACCGCAGTCCACCGAACCGGGGCCCGTACCTCGATGTCCGTGCACAGCCACACGGCAGCCCACGACGCTGCCACTCCTGAGTTCCCGCGTCATGTGGTGACCGCGGTCCTCGTCGCGCACGACGGCGCCCGCTGGCTGCCCGACGCGCTCGCCGGGCTGCTCGGCCAGGAGCGCCCCGTCCAGTTCGCGATGGCCGCCGACACCGGCAGCGCCGACGCCTCCGCGCAGCTGCTCACCGACGCCCTCGGCGCCGACCGGGTGCTGCACCTCGCCCGCCGTACCGGCTTCGGCCAGGCCGTCGAGGAGGCCAACCGCACCGCACCCGTCCTCACCCCGGACGAGCTGGCGTACCTCAAGCGCCCCAGCGGCTGGGATCCCGTCACGCGCACATGGCGCGACGACGCCTACGACCTGCCGGAGCTCCCGCACGGAGAGCCGGTGCAGTGGCTGTGGCTGCTGCACGACGACTGTGCCCCCGAACCCGACGCCCTGGCCCAGCTGCTGCGGGTCGTCGACCAGGAACTGGAGCTCGGCCGGGACGACGTGGCCGTCGTCGGCCCCAAGCTCCGCGGCTGGTACGACAAACGGCAACTCCTGGAGGTCGGCGTCACCATCGCCCACTCCGGGCGCCGCTGGACCGGCCTCGACCGCCGCGAACAGGACCAGGGCCAGCACGACCACGTCCGGCCCGTGCTCTCCGTCTCCACCGCCGGCATGCTCGTCCGACGCGACGTCTTCGACGCGCTCGGCGGCTTCGACCGGCGCCTGCCCCTGATGCGCGACGACGTCGACCTGTGCTGGCGCGCCACCGCCGCCGGCCATCGCGTCCTCGTCGCCCCCGAGGCGGTCGTCCGCCACGCGGAGGCGGCCTCCCGCGAGCGCCGCGCCGTCGACTGCGTGGGCCGCACCGCCGCCTCCCCGCACAAGGTCGACAAGGCGGGCGCCGCCTACACCCTGCTCGTCAACAGCCGTACGGCCGTCCTCCCCTGGGTCCTGCTGCGCCTCGTCGTCGGCACGGTGCTCAGGACGGTCGCCTATCTCGTCGGCAAGGTCCCCGGACAGGCCCTCGACGAGATCCGCGGCCTGCTGAGCACCCTGCTGCGGCCCGAGCGGATCATCGCCGGGCGCCGCAGGCGCGGCACATCGGTGGTGGACAAGGACGAGATGCGCCCGCTGTTCCCGCCACCCGGCGCGACCGTGCGGGCCACCGTGGAGCAGGCCGCCGGCAGCTTCTTCGGCAGCTCCGACCCCGAGGCCACCTCGGGCGCGGGACGCCATGGCGGCGCCGTCGAGTCCGGGCCCGGCGGTGACGACGCCGACTTCCTGGAGATCGAGCAGTTCGCCCGCGTCAAGCGCATCGCCCGCAAGCCCGGGCCGGTGCTCTTCCTGGTGCTGCTGCTCGTCTCGCTCGTCGCCTGCCGTGAACTCCTCGGCTCCGGCGCGCTCTCGGGCGGCGCTCTTCTGCCCGCCCCGGCCGACTCCGGCGAACTGTGGTCGCGTTACCTGGACGCCTGGCATGCCGTCGGCGCCGGCGGCACCCCGTCCGCGCCGCCCTACCTGGCGATCCTCGCGATGCTCGCCTCCGTGCTCTTCGGTTCGACCGGGCTCGCGGTCACCGTCCTGCTCGTCGGCTCGGTGCCGCTGGCCGGGTTCACCGCCTACTTCGCCTCCCGGCCCCTGGTCGAGTCCCGGCTCCTGCGCGCGTGGGCGGCCGTCGTCTACGCCTTCCTGCCCGCCGCCACCGGCGCCCTCGCCGGCGGCCGCATCGGCACCGCCGTCCTCGCGATCCTGCTGCCGCTCATCGCGCGCGCGGGCATCGCGGCCGCCGGCCTGACGAACGCCTCCGACGCGCGCGGCAGTTGGCGCGCCACCTGGGCGTACGCGCTGCTCCTGACGGTCACCACCGCGTTCACGCCGATCATCTGGCCGATCGCGCTGCTGCTCGGCCTCGGCGTCCTGGCCGTGCGCCGCACCGACATCACCGCCTACGGCCTGCGCTTTCTGGCCCAGCTCGGCACACCGCTGCTGATCCTCGCGCCCTGGTCGCTGACGCTGCTGCCCTTCGGCTTCTTCGACGAGGCCGGCCTGAAGTACGGCTCCTCGGCCGCCTCCGCCCTCGACCTCCTCGGCGCCAGCCCCGGCGGTCCCGGCACGGTCGACGGGCTGATGCTCATCGGTGTCGTCCTGGCCGCGCTGGCCGCCCTGCTGCGCTCGGAGCGCCAGTTCGGCATCTGGACGGCCTGGGCGGTCGCCCTCGTGGGCCTCGTCTTCGCCGCCCTCTCCAACGGCTCCACCTGGGCCGGGCCCGCCACCCTCGTCTACGGCATCGCCCTGCTGGCCGCCGCGATGCTCGGCGCCGACGGGGCACGCTCGCGGGTCGCCGAGCAGAGCTTCGGCTGGCGCCAGCCGGTCGCCGCGCTGATCGCCTTCGCCGCCGCCGCGGGCCCCCTGCTCGTCGCCGCCGGCTGGATGATCGGCGGCGCCGACGGCCCCCTGGAGCGCCGCGACCCGGTGCAGGTGCCCGCGTTCGTCGCCGAGGACGGCAACAACCGCGACCGGGCCCGCACCCTCGTCCTCGACAGCGACTCCGCGGCCCACGTCGGCTACATGCTGGTGCGCGGCTCGGGCGCCCGCCTCGGCGACGGTGAACTGGCCGCCGCCGACGGCGAGAACACCCAGCTCGACAAGGTCGTCGCCAACCTCGTCGCCGGCTCCGGCGCCGACCAGTCCGACCAGCTCGGCAAGTTCGCGGTGCGCTACGTCCTCGTCCACAAGGGCGCCCCGCGCGAGGTGACCCGCGTCCTGGACGCCACCCCGGGCCTGTCCCGGCTCAGCGAGCAGAACGGCAGCGCCCTGTGGCGGGTCGACCAGGACGTCGCCCGCGCCACCATCGTCGCCGGCTCCGGCGCCCCGACGCTGGTCGCCGCGGGACCCGTGGAGATCCACACCACGATCCCGGCCGGCGCCGACGGCCGCACCCTGCGCCTCGCCGACACCGCGGCCGAGGGCTGGACGGCCACCCTGGACGGCAGGCCGCTCACCGCGACCACGGTCGACGGCTGGGCCCAGGGCTTCGAACTCCCGGCCGCCGGCGGCAGGCTGGACGTCGTCTACGACGACCCGGTCACCCACACCGCCTGGCTGTGGGCCCAGGGCGCGCTCGCCCTGGTCCTCGTGGTGCTCGCCCTGCCCGGCCGCCGCCGCGACATCGACGACGACCTCCCCGAGGAGGAGCGGGCGATCCCCGCCCAGGCGACCGAGGGCGAGGGCCGCCGCGCCCGCCGCCTGCGCGCCCAGGCGGAGGCCGAGGAGGCCGCCCAGAACGACGAGCCTCTGTCTCCTCCTTCGGAGGAGACCCCGGTCCCGGTCCCGCAGCAGCAGTCCTACGGCGACTGGAACCAGGCGAGCTACGCGGGCGCCGAGTACAACACCTACGCCGGTGACCAGTACCAGTCCGCCCCGCAGCAGTACCCGGCGGGCGGCTACGACCAGCAGGGCTACGCGGACCCGTACCAGGGCGGCCAGTACGACCCGTACGCGTACGGGGGCCAGGCGCAGCAGCCGTCGTACGACCAGTACGGGCAGCCGTACGACCAGGGTTACGACGCCACGTACGACCCGGCGCAGCCGCAACAGCACGACGGCGAGCGTCCCGACGGGAGCCAGCAGTGAACCGCACCACCGTGTCCCTGATCGCCTGCGCGACCGCTCTCGCCGCCGTCACCGGCTTCGCCTCGCTCAACGCGCCCGACGCGTCCGGCACGAACACCGCCCGAGCGGCCGCCGAACTGCCCGTGGAGCGCACGAGCCTGCTCTGCCCGAGCCCCAGCCTCTCCGACCTCGCCGACACGTCCTACACGTCCTTCACGCCCGTCACCAAGGGCACGGGAAGCGACGGCAAGGCCGAACTCGTCTCCGCGGCACAGGAGTCGGGGGACACCGACAAGACGGACGACAAGAAGGACGGCAAGAAGACGGGCGACAAGGCGGGCGAGAAGGCGGCCAAGCCGGTCCTCACCGCCAAGGACCCCGGCACGCCCGACACCGAGGACGCCTCCGGCGGTGACTCGCCCGCACTCATCGGCACCGCCGAGGGCAGGTTCGCGCCCGGCTGGACCGTGCAGGAGACCACCGAGGTCGCCGCGGGCACCGGACGCGGCCTCCAGGGCGTCAACTGCTCCGGCGCCGACACCGAGTTCTGGTTCCCCGGCGCCAGCACCGCCGCCGACCGCACCGACTACGTGCACCTGACCAACCCCGACGACTCGGCTGCCGTCGTCGACATCCAGCTCTACGGCAAGGACGGCGCCATCGACTCCCCGGTCGGCGAGGACATCACCGTGCCGCCGAAGTCGAGCGAGCCGATCCTGCTGTCCACGCTCGTCAGCGACAAGCAGACCAACCTCACCGTCCATGTGAGCGTCCGCAGCGGGCGCGTCGGCGCCGCCGTGCAGGCCCTCGACGACAAGATCGGCGGCGACTGGCTGGCGGCCGCCACGGACCCGGCGGGCAGCCTCGTCCTGCCGGGCATCCCCAAGGACGCCACGGCCGTGCGCCTGGTCGCCTTCGCGCCCGGTGACGCCGACGCCGACCTGAAGGTCCGCCTCGCCTCGCCGTCCGGCTCGATCACCCCGGCCGGCAACGAGACGCTGCACGTCAAGGCGGGCATGACGACCGCGGTCGACCTGGGCGCGGTCACGCGCGGGGAGGCCGGTTCGCTGATCCTGACCCCGACCGGCGAGTCCGTGCCGGTGGTGGCCGCGCTCCGGGTCACCCGAGGCAAGGGCGACAAGCAGGAGACGGCGTACATCCCGGCCACCCGCCCGGTCGGCGCGCGCGCGACGGTCGCCGACAACAGTTCCAAGGGCACCACGCTGTCCCTGGTGGCCCCCAGCGGCACCGCGAAGGTCAAGGTGACCGCGTCGGCGGGCAGCGACGGCGGTACGGCCGCCTCGAAGACGTACACGATCAAGGGCGGCACCACCCAGGACGTGGAGCTGCCCGTGCCGAGCGGCCTGAAGGGCACGTACGCGCTGACGGTGGAGCCGGAGTCCGGCGGCCCCGTCTACGCGGCCCGCACCCTGGCGGCCACGGAGGACGGCATCCCCGGCTTCACGGTCCAGACGCTGCCGGACGACCGGGGCATGGTCGCGGTGCCGGAGGCGGACGAGGACCTGTCGGTACTGCAGAAGTAGCCCGCGCGGGCCGCTTCTCAGTCCTCGTCGCCGTAGCGCGGATCGACCGTCTCCGGGGTCAGCCCCAGCAGCTCGGCGACCTGCTCGACGACGACCTCGTGCACCAGGGCCGCGCGTTCGTCGCGGCCCTTGGTGCGGATCTCCACGGGGCGGCGGTACACCACCACGCGCGCGGGGCGTCCCTCGCGCGCGGGAATCGTGCCGCCCAGGGGGACCGCCTCGTCGTTGAAGGTCCGGCCGTCGAGGCGGGGCACCTCCAGGACCAGGAAATCGATGTCGGCGAGCTGCGGCCAGCGCCGCTCCAGACGCTCCACGGAGTCCTGCACCAGATCCGCGAACACCTCGGCACGGCTGGCCGCGAGCGGCACCTGGGGCGGCGCGATCGGGCCGCGCATGCCCCGGCCGTGGCGATCACGTCGGCGGGGTCCGGGGCCGGTGGCACGGGCAGGGGGCGGTACGGGGCTGTCCATCACTGCTGAAGCGTAGTCCCCTGGTGGGGCATGTCGCCGGATGACCATTCCAGCCAAGGTTGGGCTCATTTCTGTATCTCTCCGGGACCGGCGATCTCAAGGCAATTGACCTGGTTTGTGCGGAGTGGTGACCGGACGCAAGGTCCTCCGGAATCTCAGAAAGCGGTATCTGTGCAGGTCGGAACCGTGTGTTCGGAGGGGTGTGTGGGCCGTTTCACACCACGACACGGTGGAGTGACCTGAAGGGGAGTCGTCGCGGCCCGCTCAAGAGTGCGGTACCGTCCAACGTCGTGAGCCCTGTACGTCGCTGTTCGCGCACCGCTTGCGGCCGCCCCGCCGTCGCGACGCTGACGTACGTCTACGCCGACTCGACCGCGGTCCTCGGCCCGCTCGCCACCTACGCCGAACCCCACTGCTACGACCTGTGCGCCGAGCACTCCGAGCGCCTCACCGCCCCGCGCGGCTGGGAGGTCGTCCGGCTCCTCGACGGTTCGGCTCCCGCCCGCCCCAGCGGCGACGACCTGGAAGCGCTTGCCAACGCGGTCCGCGAGGCGGCCCGCCCGCAGGAGCGCGCCGCCCAGGCCGGTGGCGGGGGACGTACGGCGGACCCCATGGAGGTCGCGCGGCGCGGGCATCTGCGCGTGCTGCGCTCGCCCGACAACTGACCTCCCGGTCGGCAACCACCCTCTTTCCGTGTGCATTTGGTGCACGTTCCGCTCAGTGACGCACGCCCATTGACGACCGCTTGGCGCGGACACGACCATTCCGGAAGCCGAAACGAGAAATCGCTTTCCGCATACCGGAATCGAGCGAGCCCGGACGCGGAACCGGATCGGGGAGGCGCCCGTGTACGTCCAGGAACTGGAACCCGTCGCCGACTCACTGGGCCTGTCCGCCCTCGTCGCCGCCCTGCCCCTGGTGATCGTCCTCGTCCTGCTCGGCGGCGTCCGCCTCAAGGCCCATCTCGCGGGCCTCACAGGGCTTCTGACGGCCGTTCTGGTCGCCTGGCTCGCCTACGGCATGCCGCTGGGCCAGACGCTCTCCAGTGGCGCCCAGGGAGCCGTCTTCGGTCTCTTCCCCATCCTGTGGATCGTCGTCAACGCCCTGTGGGTGTACCGGATGACGGTCCGCACCCGGCACTTCGACATCCTGCGCCGCTCCTTCGGGCGCCTCTCCGACGACCCACGCATCCAGGCCCTCGTCGTCGCGTTCTGCTTCGGCGCCCTCCTGGAGGCCCTCGCCGGCTTCGGCGCGCCCGTCGCGATCTGCTCGGTCATGCTCGTCGCCCTCGGCTTCGACCCGGTGAAGGCGGCCGTCGTCGCCCTCGTCGCCAACACCGCGCCCGTGGCCTTCGGCGCGATGGGCACGCCCGTGGTGACGCTCGCTCAGGTGACGGGACTTCCGCTCGACACCGTGGCCTCCGTGGTGGGCCGTCAGACGCCGCTGCTGGCCCTGGTGGTGCCCCTCGTGCTGGTGTACCTCGTGGACGGGCGGCGCGGTCTGCGCGACACCTGGGCGCCCGCCCTGGCGTGCGGAGTCGCCTTCGCCGTCGCCCAGTTCGCCGCCTCCAACTACCTCTCCGCGCAACTCGCCGACATCGGCGCCGCCTTGGCGGGGGCGGCCGCCCTGGTCGCCGTACCGCACGCACACGTGCCCGCCGAGGAGTCCGTACGCGCGTCCGTGCTGACGGGCGCCAGGAGCGAGGAACTCGACGAGGACGACCCGCGCGGTGAGGTCGTACGCGCCTACGCCCCCTACGCGTTGATCGTCGCCATCTTCTCGATCGCGCAGATCCCCGCGGTCAAGGACTGGCTGGCGAACGCGACCCAGACCTACGACTGGCCCTTCCTGAACGTCGTCAACGCCGACGGCGACCCCGTCGGCGGCAATGTCTTCACCTGGCCGATCGTCTCCACCGGCGGCACCCTCGTGCTGCTCGCCGGGGTGTGCACGGCCCTCGTCCTCGGCGTGCACGCGCGCGTGGCCGTCAAGGAATGGCTCGCCACCGTCCACGAGTTGAGGTTCGCGATCCTCACCGTGACGAGCGTCCTCGCGCTCGCCTACGTCATGAACCTCTCCGGACAGGCCGCCACCATCGGCCACTTCGTGGCGGCGGCGGGCGCCGGACTCGCCTTCCTGTCGCCGGTCCTCGGCTGGTTCGGCGTGGCCGTCTCCGGCTCCGACACCTCCGCCAACGCGCTCTTCGGGGCGCTCCAGGTGACCGCCGCGCGCGAGTCGGGACTCTCCCCGGAGCTGCTGGCCGCCGCGAACAGCTCCGGTGGCGTCCTCGGCAAGATGATCTCCCCGCAGAACCTCACCATCGCCTGCGCTGCCGTCGGCCTCGCCGGCCGCGAGGGGGACCTGCTGCGCAAGGTGCTGCCCTGGAGTCTCGGACTGCTCCTGGTGATGTGCCTGATCGTCGTCGGGCAGAGTTCGCCGGTCCTGGACTGGATGCTGCCGTGACCTGAGGTTACGTTCCTGGGTCCACTCGGTGGACGGGCGGCACGCTGTCCGTGGGGGAGGGTAGTTTGGGCCGACCAGTAGGACTTTTTGGAGGGTTGGCCGGTGGCCGTTGATCTGTCACAGCTCGTGAAGGCGTACGACGTGCGCGGCGTGGTCCCCGACCAGTGGGACGAGTCGCTCGCCGAGCTCTTCGGGGCGGCCTTCGTCCGGGTGACCGGCGCGAGCGCGATCGTCATCGGGCACGACATGCGGCCCTCGTCCCCCGGCCTGTCCGGCGCCTTCGCGCGCGGGGCCGCCGCCCAGGGCGTCGACGTCACCGAGATCGGCCTGTGCTCCACCGACCAGCTGTACTACGCCTCGGGTGCGCTGAACCTGCCGGGCGCGATGTTCACGGCCTCCCACAACCCGGCCCAGTACAACGGCATCAAGCTCTGCCGCGCGGGCGCCGCCCCCGTGGGCCAGGACACCGGCCTCACCGAGATCCGCGAGCTCGTCGAGGGCTGGGCCGAGTCGGGCGCCCCCGCCCCGGCCGCGACCCAGGGAACGGTCACGCGGCGCGAGACGTTGGAGGACTACGCGGCCCACCTGCGCTCCCTCGTCGACCTGACCGCCATCCGCCCCCTGAAGGTCGTCGTCGACGCGGGCAACGGCATGGGCGGGCACACGGTTCCCACGGTCTTCGCGGGCCTGCCCCTGACCCTCGTCCCGATGTACTTCGAGCTGGACGGCACGTTCCCGAACCACGAGGCCAACCCCCTCGACCCGGCGAACCTCGTCGACCTGCAAAAGCGCGTCCGAGAGGAGTCCGCCGACCTCGGCATCGCCTTCGACGGCGACGCCGACCGCTGCTTCGTCGTCGACGAGCACGGCGATCCGGTCTCCCCGTCGGCCATCACCGCCCTGGTGGCCGCGCGCGAGCTGGCCAGGAACGGCGGCAAGGGCGTGATCATCCACAACCTGATCACGTCCTGGTCGGTCCCGGAGGTCGTCAAGGAGAACGGCGGCACCCCCGTCCGCACCCGCGTGGGCCATTCGTTCATCAAGGCCGAGATGGCGACGTCCGGCGCGATCTTCGGCGGCGAGCACTCCGCGCACTACTACTTCAAGGACTTCTGGAACGCCGACACCGGCATGCTGGCCGCCCTCCACGTCCTCGCCGCCCTCGGCGGCCAGGAGGGCCCGCTGTCCGGCCTCGTGGCCTCCTACGACCGCTACACCGGCTCCGGCGAGATCAACTCCACGGTCGCCGACCAGCAGGACCGCCTCACCGCGATCCGCTCCGCCTACGAGGGCCAGGAGGGCGTGACCCTCGACCACCTCGACGGCCTCACGATCACGACCGCCGACTGGTGGTTCAACGTCCGCCCGTCCAACACGGAACCGCTGCTGCGGCTCAACGCGGAGGCCAGGGACGAGGCGACGATGACGAAGATCCGGGACGAGGTACTGGCGATCATCAGGGCGTGAGGCAACG
>JABFXD010000739.1 GCA_013361925.1 Streptomyces sp.
CACCGTGCGCCAGCCCGTCGAGGAGATCGGCAGCATGATCGCCCACATCCTCCTGGAGGAGATCGACGATCCTGACAAGCCGCGCCGGCGCGTCACGCTTTCCACCGAGCTCGTCGTACGCGAGTCGTCATGAGGCCTTGTACGTCGTGGTGATGAAGTTCTTCAGCGCGAGCCACCCGTGGGCCGGCTGCGTCGGCGGCCGGTCGAGCTCCACCGGTACGTCTACGGAAGATTGCACCGATCGGACGCGCCGCGCCGCCTGACGTCCAGGCACAGCCCGGATTCCAACGGCGACATTGCCCGGCGCCCGACACATCGAGACATCGGTGGGATGCGACGCCTCGCACGGCGCTCGTGGTGGCCGCCTGAACCGGGGTGACGACGAGCATTGCCGCCAACGAGGCCATGACCGCATCTGGGACTGCGAACCCCGGATACGGATCGGAATATCGAGGGGTGACACCTCCGGACACCTCCGGACTTCCAAGCGCCCTGGCACGTCGGGGATCTGATGGAAAAATTTCCGGGCTCGCGGCAACCCTGTGCATGGCCTGTGACGACAAGGAAGCGGATCCGGCCCGTCCCGGGGCCCGGGTCCGCTGATCTCGTGAACGGCCTGCAAGGAGAAGAACCTTCATGAACAACCCCGCGAACGGTGGGCGCCGCGGGCGTCACCGTCGCCGCTGGACCGCTACTGGTCTGCTGCTCGGCGTGCCCGCTGTCCTCGTGCCGTATCTCCTCTACGCGCAGGAGGACTCGCAGGCCGCGACGGTCGACGGCACCGCCTACTACCGGCTGGCCTCCGTTCGCAGTGGCAAGGTGCTGGACGTCAACGGGTACTCCACCGCCGACGGCACCCGTATCCAGCAGTGGACCGATCAGAACAGCGCCAACCAGCAGTGGAGGCTGAAGCCCGCGGGGGACGGCTACTACGAGCTGGTGAACCGCAATAGCGGCAAGGTGCTGGGCATAGCGGGCGATTCGACCGCGCAAGGGGCTGCCGCGGAACAGCAGACCGACAGTTCCGCCGCCTCGCAGGAGTGGAAGATCGAGGAGGTGAGCGGTTCCGACGCCGTCACCTTCGTCTCGCGCGGGAGCGGTCAGGTCCTGGACGTTTCCGGGGGCTCCAAGGCCGAGGGCGTGGCCGTCGTCCAGCATCCCGGCAACGGCGGCACCAACCAGCAGTGGAGGCTGGTGAAGACGGCCGAGACCCGGACGGCCGGGGCCGGTGCGTCGCAGACCACGGCGGTGACCGGACCGTACATGTGGAAGAACGCCCAGGTGGTGGGCGGCGGTTACGTCACGGGGCTGGTGTTCAACCCGCGCGAGAAGGGCCTGCTGTACGCGCGCACCGACATGGGCGGCGCCTACCGCTGGGACACCGCGGCCGAGCAGTGGATCCCGCTGACCGACTGGATCGGCGAGAAGGACTGGAACCTGCTGGGCATCGACTCCCTGGCCACCGACCCCGTCGATCCCGAGCGGCTCTACCTCGGGGCGGGCACCTACACCAACGACTGGGCAGGCAAAGGCGCGATCCTGCGCTCCGCCGACCGGGGCCGCACCTTCAAGCGCGTCGACCTGCCCTTCAAGCTGGGTGCCAACGAGGACGGCCGCGGGGCGGGCGAACGGCTCGTGATCGATCCCGCCCACCACGGCACCCTGCTGCTGGGCACCCGCAAGAACGGACTGTGGCGCAGCACCGACTACGGCGTGACATGGCGTCAGGTCTCCTCGTTCCCCGTCAAGGACGGGGCGAGCAGCGGCGCAGGCATCTCCTTCGTGACGTACGGCCCGGCCGGAACCAAGACGGTCTACGTCGGTGTCGCCGACAAGTCCACCTCCCTGTACCGCTCCACCGACGGCGGCAGCACCTGGCAGGCGGTCCCCGGGCAGCCCACCGGCCAACTGTCGCAGCACGGCGTGGTCTCCGGTGACGGCTCGCTGTACCTGACGTACACCGACACCCTGGGACCCAACGGCGTGACCGCAGGTTCGGTGCGGAAGTACACGCCGGCGGGCGGTGCGTGGAAGAACATTTCCCCGTCCAGCGGGAGTTACGGGTTCTCCGGCCTGGCCGTCGACCCGCGCAAGCCGTCCACGGTGATGGTCACCACCCTCGACCGCTGGTGGCCCGAGGACGAGATCTACCGCAGCACCAACGGCGGTACGACGTGGAAGGCACTGGCCGACAAGTCGGTGCGGTACGCCTCCGCCGCTCCTTACGTCGGTACCGGCGTCGGGCACTGGATGACCGCCCTGGCCATCGATCCGTTCAACTCCGGGCACGTGCTGTACGGCACCGGCAACGGCATCTGGCGCAGCAAGGACGCGGGCGCCACCGACAGCGGCGGCACCAGCCATTGGACCGCCGGCGCCCGAGGGCTGGAGGAGACCGCGCTGATGGACGCGATCGCCCCGCCCGGCGGCGCCACCGTCATCACCGCCATGGGCGACCAGGGCGGTTTCCGCCACGGCTCCCTGACCAAGGTGCCCGGCGGGCGGCTGAAGAACCCGCAGATGAGCAACAGCACCGATATCGACTTCGCCCAGTCCAAGCCCTCGATGATGGTCCGCGTCGGCCGTGGCGGGGCGCAGGACGGCGCCTACTCCACCGACGGTGGCAGCAGTTGGAAGGGCTTCCCGACGGAGCCGGTGGCCGGCGCCCAGGACGGCCATGTCGCGCTCTCGGCGGACGGCTCCGCCATCGTCTGGACCCAGGCGGGTGAGGCCCCGTACCGCTCGACCGACAAGGGGGCGAACTGGTCGCGGGTCGGCGGCTTGGGCTCCGGCGCCGTGGTCGTCGCCGACCGCTCCTCGGCCAGGACCTTCTACTCCCTGTCCGGCGGCAAGCTCTTCGCGAGCACCGACGGCGGTGCGACCTTCTCCCCCCGGGCCGGCAACCGGCCTTCCGGCCGGCTCGTGGCGGTCCCCGGTGTTGCCGGGGACCTGTGGATCGCCGGCGGTGCCAAGGGGCTGCTGCACTCAACCGACGGCGGCCGCACCTTCACCGCGCTCCGCTCGGTACAGTCCGCCTCGGCCCTGGGCTTCGGCAAGGCCAAGCCGGGCACCTCCTACCAGACCCTCTACCTGATCGGCACCGTCAAGGACGTCACCGGCGTCTTCCGCTCCACCGACAAGGGCGCCACCTGGCTCCGCG
>JABFXD010000420.1 GCA_013361925.1 Streptomyces sp.
GACCGCCGACCGCCTGTCCGCGGAGGTCGACGCCGTCCTGCTGGACGAGCTGGCGAGTGACTCCGGTGTGCTGCCGGAGGTGGGGTCCGGTCAACTCGCCTACGTCATCTATACGTCGGGGTCGACGGGGCGGCCGAAGGGTGTGGCCGTCGCGCATGCCTCGGTGGCGAACCTGGCCTCGGCGATGCGCCCCGTCCTCGGCGTCGAACCCGGCGTCACGGCGTTGCAGTTCGCGTCGTTCAGCTTCGACGCGGCGGTGCTGGACGTGGCGGTCACGCTGGCCGCCGGGGGCACGCTGGCGATCGCCTCGTCCGATGAGCGGCTGGACGGTGCGGCGCTCGCGCGGATGATCGAGGCGGCCGGGGTGAGCACGGCGAGCGTGGTGCCCTCGCTGCTCAGGGCACTGGAGCCGGACGCCGTCGCCGGGATCGGCAACTGGGTCCTGGGCGCCGAGCGTCTGGAGGCCGGGCTGGCGGCGAAGTGGCGTGAAGGTGCCCGGCTCTGGAACACGTACGGGCCGACCGAGGCGACCGTGATCACGACCGCGGTGCCGCTGGAGGAGGGCATCACGGGTGAGGACGCCCCACCGGCGATCGGTCGCCCGCTGGGCAATGTCCGCACCTATGTACTCGACGGGAAGCTGCGGCCTGTTCCTGTCGGGGTGACGGGTGAGCTGTACATCGCCGGTGCGGGTCTGGCGCGTGGGTATGTGAACCGCCCCGACCTGACGGCGGAACGCTTCGTCGCCTGCCCGTTCGATCAGGACGGCGGGCGCATGTACCGCAGCGGTGACCTGGCCCGCTGGACGGTGGACGGCCGGCTGGAGTTCGTGGGCCGGGCCGACGAGCAGGTGAAGATCCGTGGGTTCCGGGTGGAGCTGGGCGAGGTCGAGGCCGTTCTCGCCGGCCACCCCGACGTGCGGACGGCCGTGGCGATGGTCCGTGAGGACCGCCCGGGCCATCCGCGCCTCGTCGGTTACGTCCTTCCGCGCGACTCCGCGGCCGGGACCCTGGAGGCCGGCGGCCTGCGGGAGTTCGCGGCGACCCGGCTCCCGGACTACATGGTCCCGTCGGCCGTCGTGGTCCTCGACGCGCTGCCCCTGACGGTCAACGGCAAGATCGACCGGGCCGCCCTGCCCGTCCCCGACCCGGAGAGCGACGGCTCGGGGCTCCTGCCCCGGAACGGCACCGAGGCGCTGCTGTGCACCCTGTTCGCCTCGGTGCTGGGCGTCGACCGGGTGGCCGCCGACGGCAACTTCTTCGATCTGGGCGGCAATTCGGCGCTGGCGATGCATCTCGCGGGCCGGGTCCGGTCGGAGACCGGCGCCGAGCTGAACCTGAAGCAGTTCTTCGGTGATCCGACGCCGATCGGCGCCGCGCGCATCCTGGGCACGAAGTCGCGTCCCTCGCTGCTCCCCGTCGAGCACGAGGGCGGTGAGGCACCGGCGACGGCCGGACAGCGCTTCCTCTGGCGGCGCGCCGCGGCCGACCCGGGCACCCGGGCCCTCCAGTCGTCCGTCGCGCTGCGGCTGCGCGGGGAACTCGACCGTGACGCGCTGCGGGCGGCGCTGGCGGACGTGGCCGAACGGCACGACATCCTGCGGACGGTGTTCGCCGAGACCCCGGACGGCGGGCTGGTCCAGCGGATCCTGGACGCCGACGACCCCGCCGTACGCCCGGATCTTCCGGTCGTCGCGGCGACCGAGCGGGAGCTTCCCGCCGTGCTGGCCGCCGGTGCGGCCCGGCACTTCGATCTCGGGCGCGAAACCCCTTGGGCGCACACGCTGTTCGCGCTCTCCGAAACCGACCATGTGCTGCTTCTCGTACTGCATCGGATCGGTGGCGACGACGCGTCGCGGGACGCCCTCGTGCGCGATGTCTCCGTGGCGTACGGCGCGCGCTGGGAGGGCCGGGCGCCGGAGCGGGCGCCGCTGCCGCTTCAGTTCGCCGACTACGCGGTGTGGGAGAGCAGGCTGCTGGCGGGCGCGGAGCCGGAGGGGGAAGCGCAGGGAGCATCGGTCGAGAGCGTCGCCGGTGATCAGCTCACGTACTGGAAGGAAGTGCTGGCGGACGCGCCGTCCGCGATCACCCTTCCCGTGGACCGGCCCCGCTCCGAGCGGCCCGGTCGACGGACCGGGGCGGTGCCGCTGCGCGTACCGGCGCCGGTGCATGTCCGGCTGATGGAGACGGCCCAGCCGCTCGGTGTGACCTCGGTCGCCGTCGTGCACGCCGGGCTGGCGATGCTGCTCGCCCGGATGGGGGCCGGCACCGATCTGGTGCTGGGAGCGGTGGCGCCGCGGCCGACGGGCGAGGGTGAACTGGAGGCCGTGGTGGGCCCGTTCGCCGGGCTGCTGCCGCTGCGCACCGATGTCTCGGGCGACCCGACGTTCCGGGAGATGCTCGGCCGGGTCCGGGAGACCACCGAGGAGGCGGAGCGGTCCGGGGACGTTCCGTTCGCGCGGATCGCCGAGGCCCTCGGGGTCGCGGACGCGGCACCGGGTGACCCGCATCCGCTCGTCCAGGTCGCCCTGGACGTCCGGGACGACACCGCGGCGAAGTGGGACGTGCCCGCGGTCCCGGGCCTCGACGCCTCGCTCGTCGGCCTCGGCGCCATGGCGTCCGGGTTCGATCTGACGGTACGGCTGACCGACCGGCACCGGGACGACGGCGGGCCCGACGGCCTCGACGGCACCCTGGACTACGCCGAGGAACTGTTCGACCGGGCCACCGCCGTCGGTCTCACGCGGCGTCTGCTGCGTCTCCTCGGGCAGGTGGCGGCCGAGCCGGAACTGAGGCTCAGCCAGATCGACATCCTGCTCGGCGAGTCCGAGCGCCGGCAGCTCACCGAGGACTGGAACCGCGGCGCGGCCAAGGTCCCCGACGGCACCCTGCCGGCGGCGCTCGCCGAGGCGGCGGCCCGCGATCCGCGCGCGGTGGCCGTCCAGGACGGGTACGGCTCCCTCAGCCGCCGGGCCCTGGACCGGGCGTCCGCGTGGCTCGCCGCCGGGCTGGACCGGCGCGGGGTGGGTGCGGGCGACGTCGTGGTGGTGGCGGTACGGCCCGGCACCGACTGGGCGGTCGCCGTGCTCGGTGTCCTCCGGGCCGGCGCCACCTGCCTGATCGCCGAGGCGGACGACCCCGCGGGGGCGTTGGCGGCGGC
>JABFXD010001076.1 GCA_013361925.1 Streptomyces sp.
CCGAGGTCGGAGCCGCCGATGCCGATGTTGACGACGTTCCGGATGCGCTTGCCGGTGTGGCCGGTCCACTCGCCCGAGCGGACCCGGTCGGCGAAGTCGCTCATCTTGTCGAGGACGGCGTGCACCTGCGGGACGACGTTCTCCCCGTCGACCTCGACCACCGCGTCCGGCGCCGCCCGCAGCGCGGTGTGCAGGACGGCCCGGTCCTCGGTGGTGTTGATCCGCTCGCCGCGGAACATGGCGTCCCGCAGCCCGAAGACGTCCGTCGCGGCGGCCAGCTCCCGCAGCAGCCGCAGGGTCTCGTCGGTGACCAGGTGCTTGGAGTAGTCGATGTGCAGGTCGCCGACCTGGAGCGTGTAACCGGCGCCGCGCCCGGGGTCGGCGGCGAACAGCTCGCGCAGCCGCACCTCGCCGAGTTCCTCACGGTGCTTGGCCAGAGCGGTCCACTCGGGCGTCTGGTTGAGCCTGGTACGGCCGTCTGCGTTCATGTCCGACTTCCGCCTTCTTTCGTGCTTGTCCCAGCCGGTCCAACCTAGTTGATCAGCGGGTGACGTGAGCTGTCGTGGCGCCGTCCTGCGGTGCAACAACAGGTACGTCCCGCTTGAACGCCGGTATCAACGAGGCGACGGACAGGGTGAAGAAGACGGCCGCGAGCAGGGCCGGGGTGTTGAGCCCCCAGGCGGTGGCGACGGCCCCGCCCAGCAGGGCCCCCAGGGGTGCCCCGGCGACGCCCAGGGTGCGGAAGGCGGAGCTGACCCGGCCCAGCATCTCGGCGGGGCTGCGCTGCTGCATGAGGGTCGTCGTGTTGACGTTCCACACCATGCCCATGAGCCCGAAGAGGGCCATCGCGGCGACCATGGCGGCCAGGTCGCGGACGGTTCCCATGACGACGAGCGCGCCGATCTGCGTGCTCCCGGCAAGCAGCACCGCCCGTACCCGGCCCATGCGGGAGACGAGCAGCCGGTTGACCGCTCCCCCGGCGAGCGAGCCGACGGTGTAGGCCGTGGTCGCCGCCACGTAGCCGGTGCGGCCGGCGTCCAGCCAGCCGGTCACCAGGAGGACCATGGTGGCGATGAGGGCGCCCACACCGATGTTGCACAGGGCGGTGGCGGCGCACAGGCCGCGCAGGGCCCGGTCGCGGGCGAGGGTGCGCAGGCCCTCGGTGATCTCCTTGCGCAGGGTGCTGCCGGCCGGTCTCCGGTGACGAGCGGGCGCGACGGGTCGCAGCGAGGCGACCAGGGCGGCGGCCAGCAGGAAGGTCGCCGCGTCGGCCGCGAAAGGCAGCGCGGCTCCGCCCGCCAGCAGCAGCGGTACGACGGGGGCGCCCAGCAGCCCGCCCGCGATCTTCTGTCCGGTCATCAGCCGGGCGTTGGCGCTGCCGAGGGCGTCGCTGTCGACCAGGGACGGCAGCAGCGCGGTGGAGGCGTTGTCGAAGAGGGTCTGGAACGTGGTCAGCGCGAAGGCGAGCGCGATGAGCAGGCCGATGGAGGCGTGCCCCAGGCCGACGGCGACGGCGAAGCAGGCGACGAGCAGACCTCGTAGGGCATCCACCGTCCACATCGCGCGCCGCTGGTCCACGCGGTCCGCGACGGCGCCGCCGAGCAGTCCGAAGACCAGCCAGGGCAGATATCCGCAGGCGGTGACGGCCGCTATCGCCAGGGGCTCGTCGGTGAGGGTGGTGGCCAGCAGCGGCAGCGCCGCCGTACGCAGCGCGTCTCCGAAGCTGGAGAGCACCGCGGCGCCCCACAGGCGCCCGAACCCTCCGCGCCACGCGGGCGCACGCACGCCCGCCCCCTCGACCGTGACCACAGCTCCCCCTCACGATTTCGCACGCCTTGAAGCGATGCACAAACCGTAGAGGCCACCACTGACAACGGGGTGGGCCTGTGGACAACTCACAGAACAGCTCCGGCCAGGCACCTCTCGGTACCCGGCCGGTCGTCAACTCCTAGATCTCGCCCCGCAGTTTGGCGAGTGCCTCGGCGAGGATCGCCTCGCCGTCCGCGTCGCTGCGCCGCTCCCGTACATACGCGAGGTGCGTCTTGTACGGCTCGGTGCGCGGGGGGTCCGGCGGGTTGTCCCGGTCCTGTCCGGCGGGGAAGCCGCAGCGCGGGCAGTCCCAGGTGTCGGGGACCTGCGCGTCGCTGGCGAAGCTGGGCTGCGTCTCGTGCCCGTTGGAGCACCAGAAGGAGATGCGCAGTCGGGGCGCGGACTCGCCCCGCTCGGCCTCGCCCATCGGCCCCGCCCCGACCCGGCTTCCTCGGATCGCGTTGCCACTTGCCACGGTCGTAACTCCCTGCGTGATGGTGCCGCGAAGCGAGTCGGCGTTTCGCTTCGTTGCGAGCGCCTCAGTCTACGTAAGGCCCAACGCGCGTCCAGTGATTGGAGTTACAGCCCCCACATCTAGACGCAAGCCCCATGATAGGCCGCGCTCAGGGGCGCGTACCGAACATGGGGCCTTACGTACGGAATGGTTGTGCCGGTCAGTTGTTCGTCTTCATCAGCAGACCGAGCACGATGATGCACGCGAACCAGAGCAGACCGACCACGATGGTGATCCGGTCGAGGTTGCGCTCGGCGACGGACGAACCGCCGACGGAGGACTGCATGCCGCCGCCGAACATGTCGGAGAGGCCGCCACCCTTGCCCTTGTGCATCAGCACCAGCAGCATCATCAGCGCGCTGAAGACGATCAGGGCGATCGAGAACCCCATAACCACGGCTGGACCAACTTCCTCGGATCTGGACGGACGACGGGGGCACAGCCGCCGGGCTGTGCCCCCGCAAGGGTACGACGGATCGCCGCTACCGCATACTTACTGGTCGCGGAAGCGCACGATCTTGACGAACTCGTCGGCATCGAGCGACGCACCGCCCACGAGGGCGCCGTCGATGTCGGCCTGCGCCATGATCTCGGCGACGTTGCCCGACTTCACGGAGCCGCCGTACTGGATGCGGACCTGGTCGGCCAGCTCCTGCGAGTACAGCTCGGCGACCTTGCCGCGAATGGCCGCGCAGACCTCCTGGGCGTCCTCGGCGCCGCAGACCTTGCCGGTGCCGATGGCCCACACGGGCTCGTAGGCGATCACGACGGACTCGGCCTGCTCGGCCGGGAGGTCCTTCAGACCGCCCTCGACCTGGGCGAGGGTGTGGGAGACG
>JABFXD010001084.1 GCA_013361925.1 Streptomyces sp.
CCGGCGGCGAGGCTGACGCCATGACCAGCATCGAAGTCCAGGCCCTCACCAAGGAGTACGGCACCCGGCGAGCCGTGGACGACCTCACCTTCACCGTCCTCCCCGGCCGTGTCACCGGCTTCCTCGGCCCCAACGGCGCCGGAAAGTCCACCACCATGCGGCTGGTGCTCGGCCTCGACCGGCCGACCTCCGGCACCGCCACGGTCGGCGGCCGTGCCTACGCCACGCTCCAGGAGCCCCTGCGTCACGTGGGTGCCCTGTTCGACGCGCAGGCCGCCCACGGCTCACGCACCGGACGCGACCATCTGCGCACCCTGGCCGCGAGCAACCGCGTCGAGGACCGGCGGGTGGACGAGGTGCTGGAGGAGACCGGGCTCGCCGCGGTGGCCCGGCGCCGGGTGCGGACGTACTCCCTGGGCATGCGCCAGCGGCTCGGCATCGCGGCCGCCCTGCTCGGTGACCCCGAGGTGGTCATGCTCGACGAGCCCTCCAACGGCCTCGACCCCGAAGGCATCATCTGGATCCGCGCGTTGCTGCGCAGGCTCGCGGGGGAGGGGCGCACGGTCCTGGTCTCCAGCCACCTCATGAACGAGACCGCGTCCTTCGCCGACCACCTCGTGGTGCTGGGCCGCGGAAGGCTCCTCGCCGACACCCCGATGCGGGAGTTCATCCACGCACGCGTGCAGCCGAGCGTACGGATCCGCACCACGGACCCCGCCGCCCTCAGGACGGTCCTCGCCGCGCACGGGCACGACGCCGCCGAACACCACGACGGCCACTGGAGCGTGCGGCACGCGCGCGTGGACGACATCGGGCGCCTCGTCTCCGCGGCGGGCGTCCCCCTCCTCGAACTGGCCGCGGAGGAGGCCACCTTGGAGCAGGCGTATCTGGACCTCACCGCCACCGAGACCGAGTTCACCGCACAGCCGCAGGAGGCCTGAGATGCCGTTCGCACCCGTCCTGCACGCCGAGTGGCTGAAGATCCGCACCCTGCGTTCGCTGCTCGGGGCGCTGCTGGCGCTGTTCGCCGCGACCACGGCGTTCTCCGCGATCGCCGGGGCCTCCCAGACCTCCGACCCCGAGTTCGACCCGCTGTTCATGGCGCTGTCCGGCGTGATGCCCGGTCAGATCGCGGCCATCTCCTTCGGCGCGATGGCCGTGTCCTCGGAGTTCCACGGCGGCGGACTGCGGCTCTCGCTCGCCGCGGTGCCGCGGCGCGGGCGATGGTTCGCGGCCAAGCTCACCGCGATCGCCGTACCGGCCCTGGTGGTGGGGCTGGCCACCGCCTTCACGGCCCTCGCCGTCGCCCGCGCGGGCCTCGGCGACGCGGCGCGCGGGCTCAGCGCGGGGGAGCAGGCGCGCGGCGTCGTGGGCTGCGGGATCTACCTCATGCTGATGGCGCTGTTCGCGGCGGGCCTCGCGGCACTGCTGCGCAGCGGGGTGGGCGCGCTGTCCCTGCTGATCCCGTTCATCCTGGTCGTGTCGTTCGTGATCGGGGACGTGCCAGGCGGTCTTACCGACTTCCTGCCCGACCGGGCGGGACAGATCGTCCTGTACGAGACGCACGACGGACGGCTCGGGCCGTGGTCCGGCCTCGCGGTGACGGCACTGTGGACCGCCGCGGCCGTCGCCGCGGGTGCCTGGAGCGTGAAGCGCAGGGACGCCTGACGGCACGCCAGTTGTCAGTGGTACCCGGTTTACTGGATCACATGGACATCGCGAAGGACCTCGCCCTGATCGACCAGTTGTGCGCCCGGGACTTCCCCGCGGCCCACGATCCCTACCACGCCGCGTGGTTAGGGCCGGGGGACTGGCCGGACGCGCGCGACTGCTACGCCTACGAAGCGGCGCTCGTCGAGCGGCTGACGCAGCGATGGGGAGCGTCGGACCGCTGGGGGACCGTGACGTTGGTGGAGCGCATCGCCCGGGGTGAGGTCATACCCGAGCCCTGGGCGATGCTCACCGCCCTGGCCATCGACGTGCGCACGTGGGTCGTGCCCGGCACCGGCCGTCGGCTCACCGTGGCGGTGGCCGACCGGGACGAGGAGAGCCGGCCGCGGCTCTGGGCCGGCGTCACGGAGACCGCACCGCCGTGACCCGTCAGCTCTCCTCGGCCGCCAGCCGCAGCCGCGCGAACTCCTCCGCCATGGTCGCCGCCGTCCAGTGCGCGTTCAGCCCGCTCGGATTCGGCAGCACCCACACGCGCGTGTCCCCGATCATCCGCTCCTGCGGACCCACCTGCGCCTTCTTCTCGTCGAACGCCACCCGATAGGCGGTGACCCCCACGACCGCCAGCCACCGCGGCCGCAACCGCGCCACCTTGAGGGCCAGTTGCCGCCCGCCCTCGCGGTACTCCTCCGCGCTCAGCTCGTCCGCCCGCGCGGTCGCCCGCGCGACGACATTGGTGATGCCGAGCCCGTAGCCCGGCAACTCCCGCTGCTCCGCCGGTTTCAGCAGGCGAGGCGTGAAGCCCGACAGATGCAGCACCGGCCAGAACCGGTTGCCCGGACGGGCGAAGTGATGGCCCGTCGCGGCGGTCATCAGACCGGGGTTGATCCCGCAGAACAGCACGCGGAGACCGTCCGCGACGACATCCGGTACCAGACGGTCGCGGGCGGCCTCCAACTCGGCGGCGGTGAAGCGCGTCAGAGGATGGCTCCGGGGGTGTAACCGGCGGCCTCCGGGTGCTGCTTCACGATCTCCTCGATCCGGCCGACGACCACACCGACCTGGTCGGCCGCGGCGCCCGTGAAGGACAGCTTGTCGGCCATCAGCGCGTCCAGCTGGGCCCGGTCGAGCGGGATGCGCTCGTCGGCGGCCAGCTTGTCGAGCAGCTCGTTGCGCTCGGCACCCTGCTCACGCATCGCGAGCGCGGAGGCCACGGCGTTCTCCTTGATGGCCTCGTGCGCGACCTCACGGCCGACGCCCGCGCGGACCGCGCCCATCAGCACCTTGGTGGTGGCGAGGAACGGCAGGTAGCGGTCCAGCTCACGGGCCACGACCGCCGGGAAGGCGCCGAACTCGTCGAGCACGGTCAGGAACGTCTCCAGCAGACCGTCCAGCGCGAAGAACGCGTCCGGCAGCGCGACCCGGCGCACCACCGAGCAGGACACGTCGCCCTCGTTCCACTGGTCGCCCGCCAGCTCGCCGGTCATCGA
>JABFXD010000279.1 GCA_013361925.1 Streptomyces sp.
GGCCTTCGTGCTCGGGGAGTTCTACCGGCGCAACGGCGAGTGGAAGTTCCGGGCGGTCGGGCAGGGCTGGGACTCGGGGCTCGCGGGACTGGCGACGGACTTCGGGATCGTGGTGGAGGCGGAGCCGGTGGCACCGCCGGTGATGCCGGTGATGCAGGCCGGGGTGGCGAAGACGGCCGGGGCGCCGATCACCGATGCCGTACCGGCGCCGGCCCCGATACCCACGTACACCCCCGCCGCCGCGTACATACCTACCCCCACCCCCCTCGGCACCGACTTCCCGCCCCACACCCAGAGCGGCCGCGGCAACGGCGTCGTCTCCGTGGACGTACCGCTGCCGCCCGGGCCGGTGATCGTGGAGGCGCAGGTCCGGGGCGACGAATGGCTCCTCGTCGAGACGCTGAACCGGCGCAACAAGGACGAGGACACCGTCTTCAACACCACCCTGCGCGACTTCCACGGCCGCGCCCTGGTGCAGCCCCCGCGCGACCGTCCGCTGCGGATGAAGGTCAACTACGACGGCGACTGGACGATCAGGGTCCTGCCGCTGTCGGCGGCCCGTCCGCTGGGCACCCGGACCCTCACGGGACGCGGCCCCGACGTCCTCGCCTACCCGGGCACGATGGCCGATGTGAAGGTCCGCTTCGACGGGGGCGCCGACCGCGGCGAGTGGTTCGTGCTCAACTGCCACGAGGCCGAGCACTTCGACGACCTCGACGAGCACGAGATGCTGTGCAACGAGACCGGCAAGCTCAAGCAGACCGTCCCGGTCCCGGACGGCCCCCTGCTGCTGGTGATCGAGCACGGCGACGGCAACTGGGAGCTCACCGCCAAGCCGCTCCCCGTCCGCGACCCCTCGGCGGGCCGGACGACCGGCGCCTACGAGGGCCGCGGCGACCGGACGATCACCCTGCTCAACCCCCGTCCCGGGCGTCCGGCGCTGGTCCAGTACGACTTCCCCGGCGCCAAGGCCGACTACAGCCTCGAAGTGAAGCGCGTCGACGAGTACGGCGACGAGGACGAGTGGCTCACCGGCCGCCAGCACGGCACCCGCGGCATGGCGGTGCTGTTCGCCGACGGCAGGGCCGAGCAGGCCGTACACGTCAAGTGCGCCGGCGACTGGACGCTGCGGCTGCTGCCCGAGGAGCAGGCGCCGCTGTTCACCGGCCCGGCCGAGGGCCGGGGCAGCACCGTCCTGCGCTACCAGGGCCCGCCGACCCTGATGACGGTGACCCGGACCTCCCGCGGTGACGACGAGCACCTGAGCGCGTGGTCCCTGAACCATCCCTACGGCAAGTCGACGACCATCGCCGACACGCTGGGCCGGCGGCGCCCCACCCTCGGGCCGGTGTGGGTCGACCCCGGCGGCAGCTGCTTCCTCACGGTGCGTGCCGGCGAGGACTCGAAGTGGCGTCTGGAGCCGGCCCCGCTCAGCGCGGCCCCCGTGCTGGGCGCGCGGACGCCGGGTGGCTGGTATGGAGTCGTACGTCACACCGGGCCCGAGGCCGAGCTGGTGGTCGTCGGGACGGCCCTGATCCATGTCTTCGAACTGGACGAAAACCTCTTCCCGCACCGGAAACTCACCGCTTCTTCCGGTCCGTACCGCATCTCGGGCTCGATCCTCCACGTCCGCTGCCTCGGCGAGTGGACCCTCGAACTGCGCCCCTGACCCGCATGGCGTCCCATCCCTCGGGCAAACGATTGGACACACCGGCCGGTAAGAGACGCATCATGGAAACGTCCAGGCCACGCACCCGCCATGTAGAAGGAGTCGTCGTGAAGGTAGGAATCGTCGGAGCCACCGGCCAGGTCGGCACGGTCATGCGCAGGATCCTCGTGGAGCGGGACTTCCCGGTCACCGAGCTGCGTCTGTTCGCCTCGGCCCGCTCGGCGGGGACGGTCCTGGACGGCGTGACGATCGAGGACGCGGCGACGGCGGACTACACGGGCCTGGACATCGTGCTGTTCTCCGCGGGCGGCTCGACCTCGAAGGCGCTGGCCGAGAAGGTCGCCGCGCAGGGCGCGGTCGTGATCGACAACTCCTCGGCCTGGCGCAAGGACCCCGAGGTGCCCCTGGTGGTCTCCGAGGTGAACCCGCACGCCATCGCGGACCGCCCCAAGGGCATCATCGCCAACCCGAACTGCACCACGATGGCCGCGATGCCGGTCCTGAAGGTGCTGGACGCCGAGGCGGGCCTCGAAGCGCTCGTCGCCACCACCTACCAGGCGGTCTCCGGCTCCGGCCTCGCGGGCGTGGCGGAGCTGCACGGCCAGGTCCAGAAGGTCGTCGCCGACGCCGACAAGCTGACCCACGACGGCGAGGCGGTCGACTTCCCCGAGCCGCAGGTCTACAAGCGCCCCATCGCCTTCAACGTGCTGCCCTTCGCCGGCAACCTCGTCGAGGACGGGCTGAACGAGACCGACGAGGAGCAGAAGCTCCGCAACGAGTCCCGCAAGATCCTGGAGATCCCCGAGCTGAAGGTCTCCGGCACCTGTGTGCGCGTCCCGGTCTTCTCCGGCCACTCCCTCCAGATCAACGCCCGCTTCGCGCGTCCGATCAGCCCGGAGCGCGCGACGGAGCTCCTCGCCGGCGCCCCCGGTGTCGCGCTCTCCGAGATCCCGACCCCGTTGCAGGCGGCCGGCAAGGACGCCTCGTACGTCGGCCGCATCCGCCGCGACGAGACCGCCGACAACGGCCTCGCCCTGTTCATCTCCAACGACAACCTCCGCAAGGGCGCGGCCCTGAACGCGGTACAGATCGCGGAGCTGGTGGCGGCGGAGCTGAAGGGCCAGAAGGGCTAGTTTCGCCTCACCTCGTAGAGGAAGCAGCCGTACTCGACGGCCCGGACGTGGACGAGCGCCACGGCCGGGTCGTCGAACGCGTTCCGGAAGGCGTCGTCGTCGGGCGCGTCGACCAGCTCGCCGCCGAGGATGTGCCCGTCGGCGGAGTAGCGGCGGACGGTCCGGTGCGTGTTCGCGAAGGGGTAGCCGGCAAAGTCCGGCCCCGCGCACTCCTCGGCGTGGATGAAGACGGGGCCCTGCTCGTCGTAGGCCCCCGGCTCGGCGCCCGTCTCGGCGGCCCAGCGGCGCAGCGGGGCGTACGACACGAGGGCGATCCGCTCGCCGGGCGCACTGCGCCGCAGACAGCACCTGAGCGGCGCACCGCCCTCGTCGTCGGTCACGGGAACCATCTCCCGCCCCGCGTCGTCGGTGGAGCGGAGTTCCTTCAGAGCGGACGGGGGGACGGGGCGTGCGGTGTGGGTGGTCATGTGTTCCACCCTCCTCGGAGTCCTCCCCGGTCACCGGCGGGTTCCGGACATCGCGTTTCGCGCGGCTCCCATGGAAGGATGGCGGAACCGCCGAACCCACCCATAACGAGGAGATGACCGCGTGCCTGGCACAAACCTGACTCGCGAAGAGGCTCAGCAGCGGGCAAAGCTGCTCACCGTCGAGTCGTACGAGATCGATCTCGACCTCTCCGGCGCGCAAGAGGGCGGTACCTACAGGTCCGTGACCACGGTGCGCTTCGACGTGGCCGAGAACGGGGCCGAGTCGTTCATCGACCTGGTGGCCCCGGAGGTCCACGAGATCACCCTGAACGGTGACGCGCTCGACCCGGCGGAGGTCTTCAAGGACTCCCGCATCGCGCTCCCCGCCCTGCTGGCGGGCCGCAACGTCCTGCGCGTGGTGGCGGACTGCGCCTACACCAACACGGGCGAGGGCCTGCACCGTTTCGTCGACCCGGTCGACCAGCAGGCGTACCTGTACACCCAGTTCGAGGTGCCGGACGCCCGCCGCGTCTTCGCCTCCTTCGAGCAGCCGGACCTGAAGGCCACCTTCCAGTTCACCGTGAAGGCGCCGTCCGGCTGGACCGTCATCTCCAACTCCCCGACCCCGGAGCCCAAGGACGACGTCTGGGAGTTCGAGCCGACCCCGCGGATCTCGTCGTACATCACGGCCCTGATCGTCGGCCCGTACCACTCGGTGCACAGCGTCTACGAGAAGGACGGCCAGTCCGTCCCGCTCGGCATCTACTGCCGCCCCTCGCTCGCCGAGTTCCTCGACTCGGACGCGATCTTCGAGGTCACGCGGCAGGGCTTCGACTGGTTCCAGGAGAAGTTCGACTACGCGTACCCGTTCAAGAAGTACGACCAGCTGTTCGTGCCGGAGTTCAACGCGGGCGCGATGGAGAACGCCGGTGCGGTGACCATCCGGGACCAGTACGTCTTCCGCTCCAAGGTCACCGACGCCGCGTACGAGCTGCGCGCGGAGACGATCCTCCATGAGCTGGCCCACATGTGGTTCGGCGACCTGGTCACCATGGAGTGGTGGAACGACCTGTGGCTGAACGAGTCGTTCGCCACGTACACCTCGATCGCCTGTCAGGCGTACGCCCCGGACAGCCGGTGGCCGCACTCCTGGACCACGTTCGCCAACTCCATGAAGACATGGGCGTACCGGCAGGACCAGCTCCCGTCGACGCACCCGATCATGGCCGAGATCCGCGACCTGGACGACGTCCTGGTCAACTTCGACGGCATCACCTACGCCAAGGGCGCCTCCGTCCTCAAGCAGCTCGTGGCGTACGTCGGCATGGACGAGTTCTTCGCGGGCGTGCAGGCGTACTTCAAGCGCCACGCGTTCGGCAACACCCGGCTGTCCGACCTGCTGGGCGCGCTGGAGGAGACCTCCGGGCGTGACCTGAGCACCTGGTCGCAGAAGTGGCTCCAGACGGCCGGTATCAACATCCTGCGCCCCGAGATCGAGACGGACGCGGCCGGTGTCATCACGTCCTTCGCGATCCGCCAGGAGGCCCCGGCGCTGCCCGCGGGCGCGAAGGGCGAGCCGACGCTGCGCCCGCACCGCATCGCGGTCGGCCTGTACGAACTCGACGAGGACAGCGGCAAGCTGGTCCGCGACGAGCGCGTCGAGCTGGACGTCGACGGCGAGCTGACGGCCGTACCGCAGCTGGTCGGCAAGCGCCGCCCGGCGGTGGTGCTGCTGAACGACGACGACCTGTCGTACGCGAAGGTCCGGCTGGACGAGCAGTCCCTGGCGTTCGTGACGGAGCACCTGGGCGACTTCGAGTCCTCCCTCCCCCGCGCCCTGTGCTGGGCGTCGGCGTGGGACATGACGCGCGACGCCGAACTGGCCACCCGCGACTACCTCTCCCTCGTCCTCTCCGGCATCGGCAAGGAGTCGGACATCGGTGTCGTGCAGTCCCTGCACCGCCAGGTGAAGCTGGCGATCGAGCTGTACGCCGACCCGACCGCCCGCGAGGCGCTGCTGACCCGCTGGACCGACGCCACGCTGGCGCATCTGCGGTCCGCCGCGGCGGGCAGCGACCACCAGCTGGCGTGGGCGCGCGCGTTCGCGGCGACGGCCCGTACGCCGGAGCAGCTGGACCTCCTGGACGCCCTGCTGGACGGCTCGCAGACGATCGAGGGCCTGGCGGTGGACACCGAGCTGCGCTGGGCGTTCGTGGAGCGCCTCGCGTCGGTCGGCCGCTTCGACGAGGCGGAGATCGCGGGCGAGTACGAGCGGGACAAGACGGCGGCGGGCGAGCGTCACGCGGCGACCGCCCGCGCGGCGCGTCCGACGGCGGAGGCGAAGGCGGAGGCCTGGGCCCAGGTCGTGGAGTCCGACAAGCTCCCGAACGCGGTGCAGGAGGCTGTCATCGGCGGCTTCGTCCAGACCGACCAGCGCGAACTCCTCGCCCCGTACACGGACCAGTACTTCGAGGTGGTCAAGGGCATCTGGGACACCCGCTCCCACGAGATCGCCCAGCAGGTCGCGGTCGGCCTCTACCCGTCGATCCAGGTCTCCCAGGAGACCCTGGACAAGACGGACGAGTGGCTGACGTCGGCCGAGCCCAACGCGGCCCTGCGCCGCCTGGTCTCGGAGTCCCGGTCAGGCGTCGAACGCGCCCTGAAGGCCCAGGCGGCGGACGCGGCGGCGGAGTAGCCGATACGGCGATGGGGCGCCCGGCGCGATGCGGGGCGCCCCTTGTCATGCCTGGGGACGACAGCTCGTGGATCAGGTGCGGGCCGGCGGGGGCTGTTCGCGCAGTTCCCCGCGCCCCTGAAACCCGCTCAGCCGCGGGCAGTCGCACAGCACCGGCGCCCCCCTACCCGCCCCAGCCGCGGGCACTCGCATGCCGCCCTGGCTGCGGGCACTCGTATGCCGCCCTGGCTGCGGGCAGTCGTGCCGCTGGGGCGGCACGGGTGGGCGCTGGGGGTCCCCCCTCTGGGGGAGGCACCCCGCAAGCGCGGGCGAGCGACACCCACCCCCGGCCGGCCCACACGCCGGGCAACCGTCAACCCAGCCCCGCAGCAACGCCTTCCAACGCCTCCATCACCCGCCCCACCACGACCCCCGCCTCGCTACCCCGCCGTACCGCCGCCACCACATGCCGCACCGGCCGGTCCGCGCCCAGCTCCCGCATCACCACCCCGCCCCGCCCCACCGCAGCCATCCGCGGCACCAACGCCACCCCCATCCCGGCCTCCACCATCGCCAGGATCGCCGTCCACCCCGCCGCGGAGTGCCCCTGTCGCGGCGTGAACCCGGCCGCCTCGCACGCCCCCCGCGTGATGTCCGACCACGGCCCGCTCCCCCCGAAGATCCACGCCTCCCCGGCGAGATCGGCCAACCGAAGCCCTGCCACGTCCGCCAGCTCATGCCCCCGCGGCAGCGCGACATCCAACGGGTCCGCCAACAACTCCACCCGCGTGAACCGCCCGTCCCCGACCACCGGCGCCTGCGCGGCCAGCGACAGCGCGAGGTCGACCTCCCCGGCGGCCAGCAGCTCGTACGCCTCCCCCGCCTCCGCCTCCCGCACCCGCACGCTCACCCCGGGCGACGAGACCCGCAGCGCCCGAACGGCGGGTACGACCAGCGCGGGCACCGCGGTCGAGAAGGCACCGACCCGCACCTCCCCCACCTCACCGCGCACATGCGCCGCCAACTCCGCGTCCGCCCGCTCCAGTTGCTCGAACACGGCCTCGGCGTGCCGCAGCACCAGGCGGGCCGCGTCGGTGAGCCGTACCCGCCGCCCCTGCGCCTCCAGGAGCGGCACCCCCACCTGCTTCGCCAGATTCGTCAGCTGCTGCGACACCGCGGACGGGGTCATCCGCAACGCCTCGGCCGTCGCGGTCACGGTGCCCTGTTCCCGCAGCGTCCGCAGGATGTGCAGTTTTCGGATGTCCCACTCGGCCATGAGGGCAACCTACGCACGCCGGCCGGCGGCGCCCCACATCACCCCGCCGAGGATCAGCCCCATGCACAGCACCTGCACCGGCCCGAACGTCTCCCCGAGCAGCGCCCAGGACAGCAGGGCCACGCACACCGGCTGGAGGTAGTACACGACCCCGGCACGGGCCGCGCCGACCAGGGCGATCGCCTTGTTCCAGGCGAAGAAGGCGATCGCGGAGGAGGCGACCCCGACGTACACCAGCGGCAGCACGGTCGCGGTGGTCGGCGTGAAGCCACCCTGGACCGCGAGACTCACCCCCTGCGCGGGGAGCAGCAGCCCGGCACCGACCAAGAACGTGGTGAACAGGAAGGCGGCGCCGCCGAGTTCGGCGGGCCTGCGCCGCAGCAGCGCGCTGTACCCGGCGAAGCAGCAGGCCGCGCCGATCATCCACAGGTCCCCGGCCGCGAACCCGGCGCCCCCGCCCATCAACAGCAGCACCCCGGCGCAGGCGATGAGCAGCCCGGCGACCCGGCGCCGCCCCAGCCGTACGCCGGAAGCCCGCTCGAACACCGCCATCAGCACCGGCGACGCGGCCATGATCAGGCCCATGGTGGCGGCGGGGGTGGTCAACCCGGCCTGGTTCACGAGGGTGTTGTAGACGGTGACGCCGAGGAGCGAGGCGAGGACGACGAAACCGAGCCTGCGCCGGATCAGCGCCCGCTGCCGCCAGGCCTGCCGCGCTCCGAACGGGGCGACCGCCACGAGCGCGACGATCCAGCGCCAGAACGCCTGCTGGACCGGCGGGACGCTGTCGTGCAGGGCACGGGAGGCGACGAAGCTGCCGGACCAGACGACGGTCGCGAGGGCGGCGCAGACGACCCCGAGGGCGGCGGTCTGCGCGGCCCTCGGGGTCGTACGGGTGGGGGTCCTTTCGAGGACGTCGGTCACACAGGTCCTTCCGCTGGTCCTACGTCGGTGATCTCGGTGGATCTACCGTCGCAGCGCCGCACCCGTCAGGTCCATCGAATCTTTTCGAGCCTTCTTTTCAGTAGAACTGAACGATTGCACCGGAGCGACAGGGGGCCGCTGCCGGAGCTGCCCGGCCACCGTCGCCCCGAACGCCAGCGCCATGCCCGCCAGCTGGAGCGGCGTCAGTGTCTGGCCGAGCGCCGCCCAGCCGACGACCGCGGCGGTCAGCGGGGAGAGCGGGCCGAGGAAGGTGACCTGGGTGGCGGTGAGCCGGCCGATGCCGCGGAACCAGAGCCAGTACGCGACGGCCGTGTTGGCGAGCGCGAGGTAGAGGTAGCCGCCGATCGCCCGCCCGTCCAGCGCCGGCGGGGCGCCCTCGACGAGGAAGGCGAGGGGTGCGATGAGCAGTCCGCCCGCGGTCAGCTGCCAGGCGGTGAGCGCCAGCGGCCCCACCCCGTCCGGGCGGCCCCAGCGCTTGGTGAGCACGGTGCCGGTGGACATCGACGCGGCGGAGGCGAGGGCCGCGAGGACGCCGACCGGGTCGAGGGCCCCCGCCGCCTTCAGTACGACGAGACTGACGCCGAACGCGGCCACCACCCCGGTGAGCACACTGCGGGTCGTGGGCCGCTGCCCCAGCAGCACCGCCGACAGACCCACCACGAACAGCGGCCCGACCGACCCGACGACCGCCGCCATCCCGCCCGGCAGCCGGTACGCCGACAGGAACAGCAGCGGGAAGAAGGCGCCGATGTTCAGCGCGCCGAGCACCGCGGCCTTCCCCCACCAGAGGCCGCGCGGCAGCACCCGGGCGAGGGCCAGCAGGACCAGACCGGCGGGCAGGGCCCGCATCAGACCGGTGAACAGGGGGCGGTCGGCCGGGAGGAACTCGGTGGTGACGGCGTAGGTGGTGCCCCAGGAGACGGGGGCGAGGGCGGTGAGCAGGACGGTCGCGGTGCGGTTCACGACTCCCCCTAGTTGCGGCGACTTCGGCGAATGAAGCTTGATGGAAAGTAGCTTAGCGCTAAGCAACTTTTAGTCAAGCCACTTTCTTGCGGGTGACCCTGTGCGCCGCCGATACTCGACCCATGAGTGCCCAGCGCAAGGACCCCGTCGACGCGATCGTCGACCAGTGGGCGGCCGTACGACCGGACCTCGACACCAAGGCGATGGAGGTCTTCGGGCGGATCTTCCGCCTCTCCCGCGCCATGGGCGACCGCATGGAGAAGGCGTACGCCCCCTACGGCATCGCGCGCGGCGAGTTCGACGTCCTGGCCACCCTGCGCCGCTCCGGCGAGCCCTACACCCTCTCCCCCCGTCAGCTCTCGGGCACGCTGATGCTCACCACCGGCGGCATGACCGGCCGCCTCGACAAGCTGGAACGCGCGGGCCTGATCCGCCGCTCCCCCGACCCCCACGACCGCCGCGGCCTCCAAGTGACGCTGACCGACAAGGGTTTGACGGTCGTCGACGCGGCGGTCGGCGCCGGGCTGGACGCCGAGACCGAGGCGCTGTCCGCCCTGAACGCCGAACAGGCCGGCCAGCTGGCCGACCTGCTGCGGGAGTTGCTCGCCGGGACGCCCGAGTCCCGTTAGTTCAGCCGACGTGGGCGGCGAGCGCCGCCTCGATCTGCGCGGCGTCCGCCGCGTCCGCGGCCCAGGCCACGTATCCGTCGGGCCGCACCAGCACGGTCGTACGGCGGTCGCTCGCCCAGCGTTCCACGGTCAGCCGGTCCTTGCGGGTACCCCGGTCGTCGTAGGCCCCCGGGGTGATCAGTACGAACCGGCCGCCGCGCAGGGCCTCGTAGAGGCGACGACCGCCCGTCAGGGCCACGTCGGGGACGCGGGTGCCGGTGAGGCGGTGGGCGCCGCGGGGGGCGGGGTAGCGGTAGCCGATGCCGGTGAGTTGGCCGACCATCCTGCGGCGGGCCGGGGCGACATGGGCGAGGACCGTGGTGAGCGTCGCGCGCAGGGCCAGCTCCCAGGGGCGCTTGGCCATGGCGAGACGGACCAGGCCGCCGCTGCTGCGCAGGACCGCCTTGCCGACGGGGTGCCGTTCGGCCTGGTAGGTGTCGAGGAGGTCGGCGGAGGCGTGGCCGTGGATCACCTGGGCCAGCTTCCAGCTCAGGTTGGCGGCGTCCTGGAGGCCGGTGTTCATGCCCTGCCCGCCGGCCGGGGTGTGGACGTGGGCCGCGTCCCCGGCGAGGAAGACCCGGCCGACGCGGTAGGCGGGGGCCTGACGTTCATCACTGTGGAAGCGGGACATCCAGCGGGCGTCGTACATCCCGAAGTCCCGGCCGAGCGCCGCCCGGGTGACCTCCTTGACCTCGGCCAGGTCGAGGGGCTCGCTGTCGGGGACGTTCCGGGCGCGGTTCCAGCCGATCACCCGGTAGTAGCCGTCGCCGAAGGGCGCGAGGAAGGCGAAGGCGTCCCCGACGGTGTTGACGGTGAGCAGCGTCTCGGGCTCCTCGGCGAGCCGTACGTCGGCGAGGACGACGGAACGGATGACGGACTTCCCGGGGAACGGCAGCCCGATCGCGTCCCGCACGGCACTGCGCATCCCGTCGGCGCCGACGACGTACGCGGCCCGGAGAGTCTCGGCGCCCTGGGACCCACGCACCTCGACCGTCACGCCGTCGGCGTCCTGGGAGAGGCCGGTCACCTCGGTCTCGTGGCGGAACTCGACGCCCGCCGCCACGGCCCGCCGCTCCAGAACCTTCTCGACCTCGTACTGCGGGAGGACGAGGAGGTGGCGGAAGCGGGAGGGGAGAGCGCCCAGTTCGACGGTGAGGTCACCGAAGAGACGGAGGCGGTCCAGTGGCTGACCGACCGCCTCCAGGTCGTCGGCGAGTCCGCGGGCGTCGAGCTGCTCCAGGGTGCGGGCGTGCAGGACGAAGGCGCGGGAGAGGTTGCTGATCTTGTGCGGGCGCTTCTCGACGAGGGTGACGGGAACGCCGGCGATGGCGAGGTCACCGGCGAGGAGGAGGCCGGTGGGGCCGGAGCCGACGACGATCACGGGGCGAGTGGTGCCGTTCATGGAGGGCCTCCTGTTGCCAACGCTTGTACGCCAACATCCGTTTGCCAACATCTGTTGGCCAACGCTCGTTGATGAGACTAGAGCCCTGCCGCGCATCCAGTCAACGGTTGTTGGCAAACAGATGTTGGCCTACGCTTGTAGGCATGAACGGCACT
The DNA here is from genome assembly GCA_013361925.1 of Streptomyces sp. Classification (GTDB taxonomy): domain Bacteria; phylum Actinomycetota; class Actinomycetes; order Streptomycetales; family Streptomycetaceae; genus Streptomyces. Next base: position 11,353 of record JABFXD010000279.1, read on the forward strand.
CCCCCCGCCCCCGGGCCCACCACCTCCTCGCCCAGCGCCCGCGCGCGCCGCTCCGAGGCGACGCGTGACGCGATCCTCGTCGCGGCCCGCGAGCGGTTCGCCGCCGACGGGTACGAGCGGGCCACCATCCGCGCCATCGCCAAGGACGCGAACATCGATCCGTCGATGGTGATGCGCTACTACGGCAACAAGGAGGGCCTGTTCGCGGCGGCCGTCACCGTCGACCTGCGACTGCCGGACGCAGGCGGGCTGTCGTCGCGGGACGTGGGCGCGGTCCTGGTGCGGCACTTCCTCGACATGTGGGAGGACGACGAGGTCCTCACCGCCCTGCTCCGGGTCGGCGCGACCAACCAGGCCGGGGCCGAGCGCATGCAGGGCATCTTCCGGGACCAGTTGCTGCCGGTGGCCCGGCGGGTGTGCCCCGATCCCGAACAGATCCCGGCGCGGGCCGCGCTCGCGGCGTCGCAACTGCTCGGCCTCGCGCTGACCCGGTATGTGCTGCGGATTCCGCCGGCGGTGGCGCTGCACCCCGAGGAGATCGTGGCGTGGCTGGGGCCGACGGTGCAGCGGTACCTCACGGCGCCGAGCCCCTGAACACACGTCGAGGGCGCCGGCCTCGCCCATGCAGGGACGGGGCCGGCGCCCTCGTGCAACATGCTGTGACCGGTGGAGCCGTACCCTCAGCCCCTCGGTCGGTCAGGCGTCAGGCGTTGGCCTTGGCCTTCGCCTTGCTCTTGGGCACGCTGACCCGGTGGTCCGCGTGCGACTTGTCCAGGACCAGCACCAGGCCCGCGATGACCGCGAAGATCGCGAGCGGGGCCAGGACGTAGAGACCCAGCGTCTCGATGACGCTCAGGCCAGGGCCGGGGTCGTCACCGTCGTCGCGGGTGAGCGCGAGCGCGGGAGACGTCATGAGCAGCATCATCAGCGTCGTACCGGCTGCCAGAGCACCGGCGCGCAGGGCGTTCTTCTTGTCCACGGTGCCAAAGTATCCAACGCGGCTCCGGAGCGCGCGCCCGGGGGTGCGTAAGGGCCGCGCGGCCTCCGCCGGCAAGCGCAGCGCCCCCACCGCAACCCCCACCCACCCGCACCCGACACACCGCGCCTCACCCACCCCACCCCGCTCACCCCAGCCCCCGCAACACCTCCACCAGCGCGTACAACCGTGGCTCCGCCGCCAGTTCCTCCAGCGTCACCGGCCTCCCCTCCGCGTCCGCGATCGGGAGTCGCCAGTTCGGGTACTGGTCCCATGTGCCGGGCAGATTCTGGGGTCGCCGGTCGCCGACCGCGTCCGGCAGCCACACCCCGACCAGCCGTGCCGGTGTCCGCAGCAGGAACCGGTGGACGGCCTGGACCTCTGCCTCCTCCGTCGACGTGCCGTGCCCCCCGCCCGTGCCGTGCAGCAGTCCCAGCCGGGCCAGCACCTCCAGCCACTCCCCGGTGTCGGCGGCGGCCTCGGCGCGTTCCTCGGCCAGGCCGCGCGTCAACAGCCCGAGCCGATGCCGGAGTTCGACGTGGTCGCCGCTGAGCCGGGCGGCGGTCGACGGCAGGTCGTGGGTGGTGGCGGTGGCCAGGCAGTCGGCGCGCCAGCGTTCGGGCGGCAGCGGGCGGCCGTCGCCTTCCCAGTCCCGTTCGAACCACAGCACCGAGGTCCCGAGC
>JABFXD010000537.1 GCA_013361925.1 Streptomyces sp.
GGGCGGGCGCGGCCGGCGGTGCGGCGGCCTCCGAGGGGCTGGGCGCGCCGGTCAAGGTCGGTATCGCGGCCAGCGTGCTGGTCGCGGCGGGCGTGGCGGCGGCGCTCGCCCTGGCCGGCAGCGAGAAGCCGGCCGACAACAAGCCCGAGGCCAAGCCGCCCGCGTCCACGCCGGTGGTCGAGTCCGCCGAGCCCACACCCACGCCGAAGAAGAAGCCCGCGCCCGCGCCGCCGGTCATCGCCCCCGCCCCGACGCCGACGCCCACCCCGACACCCACGCCCACCCCGAAGCCCACCCCGAAGCCGACCCCCACACCCACTCCGACGCCGACGCCGACCCCCAAGCCGAGCCCCACTCCGACTCCGACGCCCACGCCCACACCCACGCCCGCTCCGGCCGTCTACCAGTGGAGCGAGCTGGCGTACAACGTCAACGGCGACGGCACCCAGCCCGAGATGCGCATCGCCGAGAGCAGCTGGGTGTGGCAGCGGTACGGCGTCTCGATCGCCGACAAGAGCTACACGCACGGCGTGACCGTGCACGGCCGGTCCTCCGTCACCATCGACCTCAACCGCGCGTGCACGTCCTACGACGCCTCGGTCGGCGTCGACGACATGACCCTCGGGCTCGGCAAGATGTACTTCTCCGTCTACGCCGACGGGGTCCAGCTGTGGAAGTCCGGCATGGTCCAGGGCGGGGACGCGGCGATCCCGGTCCATGTCGACCTCACCGGGCGCAAGACCGTACGGCTGGTCGTCGAGCCGCACAGTGAGTACGACGACCTGCTGCTGGCGGACTGGGCCGAGTCGAAGTTCCGCTGCGCGTAGGCCTGCCGCGGCTCAGGGGCCGGTCACGCCCTCGCGCAGCACCTCGTCGAGTTCGCTCAGCACGTCGTGCGGGGTGAGGGCGGCACCGCGCGCGTACTCCACGCCGTACCGCACCGGACCGAGCCCGGTGCGGGCCGCGGACTCGGCCCGCTCGGCGCGCGCGGCCTCCGGCATGGAGCGGGTGTCGCCGCCGCGCCAGTGTCCGGCGGCGGCCAGCAGGCGGGTCGCGCGCGGAAGGTCGCCGAGGTCGGCGAGCAGGGCCGACGTGGCGTCCACCAGCGTCGCCACGACCAGGTCGGCGCACTGCTTGTCCACCGCCTCCCGGACGGCGGCGGCCAGCTTCGGCAGTCCGTGAGCGGGCCCCGACTCGGCGACCGTCACCATGGCCTCGACGGAGTTCAGCATCACGAGGAACTGCGGCGGCGGGGTGCCCCGCGCGGTCTCCGCACGGGCCTCCTCCAGCAGCTCACGCGCGGTGGCGGTGTCCTTGTCGTCCAGCGCGACATGCGCCCGCAGCAGCAGGACGAACGCCCGGCTGTCCCCGACGCTGTACCGGTCGGCGGCCTCACTCGCCTCGTCCAGGGCCGTGATCGCGGCCGAGCGGTCGCCCGCGCGGTAGGCGATCTCGGCGAGGCGGGCGATGAGGAACGGCGTCTCCGTGTACGCCCCCACCTCGTAGGCGAGTTGCAGCGCCTCCTCGTACTCCCCCTTGGCCTCCGCCAGTCTGCCGCGGGCCATGGCGGTCTCCCCCGCCGCGCTGTACACCTGGGCCCGCAGCCAGCGGTCGCCGACGCGGCGGCTGAGGAACCGCAGCTCCGCGAGGTCGTCGTCGACGCCCTTCATGCCGCCCGGGGAGTCGACCACCATGTGCGTGCGGAACATCAGGGTGACGCCCATCTCCCAGTCGCCGCCGTACTCACGGCAGTTGGCGACCGCGGCGTCCAGGACGCTTCTGGCGTCCACCCGGTCGCCCATGAAGAACGAGGTCAGCGGCCAGACCAGCCCGGGCATCCGGGCGGCGTGCGGGCCGCCCTTCTCGAAGTACGCCCGCACCTGGGCGACGTACCGCCCCAGGCGCTCGTCCGGCTCGCGGGTGCGCGCCTCGATCTCCGACACGAGGAGGATGTGCAGCATCCGCAGCTCCATGCGGAGCGCGTGCAGCGGGTGCCCGGTCTCGCCGTCCGGGGCGGAGAGCAGGGCTTCCACGGGGTCCAGGGCCGCCATGAGCGAGCAGCGGTCCCGGGGGTCAGCGGGGAGCGAGGGGGAAGTCGCGGTGTCCGCGGGTGAGGTCGCGTCCAGGGCCGCGCCCAGACGCAGGATCCGGTCGACCCAGTCCGCGCCCTCGCGCCGGTAGTTGCGCAGCCACCAGAACCAGCCCATGGCGAGGGCGAGGGCGCCGGCCGCCGCCTCGTCGCCGTCGTCCACGGCCCGGTGGAGCGCCGCGCGGATGTTGTCGAGCTCGGTCTCCAGGCAGGAGATCCACGGGAGTTGACCGTCCGAGCGCAGCTCGGGCTCGGCCTCCGCGACCAGCGCGCCCGCCCACGCGCGATGCCGCCGCTCGGCGTCGGCGCGCTGCTCCGGGACCTCGGCGGCGCGCTCCACGGCGTACTCGTGGATCGTCTCCAGCATGCGGTAGCGCATGGCGCCGCCGCTGTCCGACCGGTCCCCGGGGGCCGCCACGATCAGGGACTTGTCGACGAGCGCTCCGATCAACTCGGTGGCGGGGCCGCCGCACACGGCCTCCGCGGCGGCGAGGTCCCAGCCGCCCGCGAACACGGACGCCTCGCGCAGCACCGTCCGCTCCCGCTCGTCGAGCAGGTCCCAGGACCAGTCGACGACCGCGCGGAGGGTCTGCTGGCGGGGCAGGACCGTGCGGCTGCCGGAGGTGAGCAGGCGGAAGCGGTCGTCCAGGCGGTCGGCGATCTGCCGGGGCGTGAGCAGCCGCAGGCGGGCCGCCGCCAGCTCGATGGCGAGCGGCAGTCCGTCGAGGCGGCGGCAGATCTCCGCCACGGCGTCGGCGTCGCGCAGGACGAGGTCCGCCGCGTCCGGGCGCACTGCCGTCGCGCGCTCCGTGAAGAGGCGGTGTGCCTGGTCGGGGAGGAGGGGCTCGACCGGGCGCACGGACTCGCCGGGGACGCCCAGGGGTTCACGGCTGGTGGCGAGGATCGTGAGCCCCGGGCAGTGGGTGAGGAGGGTTTCGGCGAGGTGGGCCGTGGCCTCGATGACATGTTCGCAGTTGTCAAGGATCAGGAGTTGGCTGCGCGGGGCGCAGTACTCGACGAGCAGGGCGACCGGGTCCTCCTGCGGGGTGGACAGCTCGGTGGCCA
>JABFXD010000914.1 GCA_013361925.1 Streptomyces sp.
CGCTGGACCGCCCTCTCCGGCGCCCGCGCCAACAGGCAGCGCCCGCTGTGGGCCTCGACCGGCGTGAAGGACCCGGCGTACAAGGACACCCTGTACGTGGACGAGCTGGTCGCGCCCGGCACGGTCAACACCATGCCGGAGGCGACCCTGAACGCCACGGCCGACCACGGCGAGATCACCGGCGACACCGTCACCGGCGGCTACGCCCAGGCGCGCGCCGACCTGGCCGCCGTGGAGGCTCTCGGGGTGTCGTACGACGAGGTCGTGCAGCAGCTGGAGGACGAGGGCGTCGCCAAGTTCGAGGTGGCCTGGAACGACCTGCTGGCCACCGTCACGAAGTCGCTGGACAGCAAGGGGGTGGACGCGGAATGACCGACACCACCGCAACCGAGGCGGTCGACTGGGACAACCCCCTGCGCGACCCCCGCGACCGACGGCTCCCCCGCATCGCCGGTCCCTCCGGGCTCGTCATCTTCGGTGTCACCGGTGACCTGTCCCGCAAGAAGCTGATGCCGGCCGTGTACGACCTGGCCAACCGCGGCATGCTGCCGCCGGGCTTCTCGCTCGTCGGGTTCGCCCGGCGGGACTGGGAGGACCAGGACTTCGCGCAGGTCGTGCACGACTCGGTGCGCGAGCACGCGCGGACGGAGTTCCGCGAGGAGGTCTGGCAGCAGCTCGCCGAGGGCATGCGGTTCATCCCGGGCGACTTCGACGACGACCAGGCGTTCAAGCAACTGGCCGAGGCCGTCCAGGAGTTGGACGCCTCGCGCGGCACCAGCGGCAACTACGCCTTCTATCTCTCCGTACCGCCGAAGTTCTTCCCCAAGGTCGTCCAGCAGCTCAAGAAGCACGGGCTGGCGGACGCTCCGGAGGGGTCCTGGCGGCGGGCGGTCATCGAGAAGCCGTTCGGCCACGATCTCGCCAGCGCGCGGGAGCTGAACGCACTCGTGCACGACGTGTTCGACCCGGAGCAGGTCTTCCGCATCGACCACTACCTCGGCAAGGAGACCGTCCAGAACATCCTGGCGCTCCGCTTCGCCAACCAGATGTACGAGCCGATCTGGAACCGGTCGTACGTCGACCACGTACAGATCACCATGGCCGAGGACATCGGCATCGGCGGTCGCGCCGGGTACTACGACGGCATCGGCGCCGCCCGTGACGTCATCCAGAACCACCTTCTCCAGCTCATGGCGCTCACCGCCATGGAGGAGCCGATCGCCTTCGACGCGGACGCGCTGCTCACCGAGAAGCTGAAGGTGCTGAAGTCGGTGCGGCTGCCGAAGGAGCTGGGCAAGCACACCGTGCGCGGCCAGTACGCGACCGGATGGCAGGGCGGCGCCAAGGTCGCCGGCTATCTGGAGGAGGACGGCATCGACCCCAAGTCGAAGACCGACACCTACGCGGCCATCAAGCTGGAGATCGACAACCGCCGCTGGGCGGGCATCCCCTTCTATCTGCGCACCGGCAAGCGGCTCGGCCGCCGGGTCACCGAGATCGCGGTCGTCTTCAAGCGCGCCCCGCACTCCCCCTTCGACTCCACGGCCACCGAGGAGCTCGGGCAGAACGCCATCGTCATCCGCGTCCAGCCGGACGAGGGCATGACCGTGCGGTTCGGCTCCAAGGTTCCGGGCACCTCGATGGAGATCCGGGACGTGTCGATGGACTTCGCCTACGGCGAGTCGTTCACGGAGTCCTCGCCCGAGGCGTACGAGCGGCTCATCCTGGACGTCCTCCTCGGCGACGCCAACCTGTTCCCCCGCCACCAGGAAGTGGAAGAGTCCTGGAAGATCCTCGACCCGATCGAGGCGTACTGGGCACGGCACGGCAAGCCCGCGCAGTACGCGTCCGGCAGCTGGGGACCGAAGGAAGCCGACGAGATGCTCGCACGAGACGGACGGAGCTGGCGCAGGCCATGAAGATCGACCTGACCGACACCACGGCAAGCAAGATCAACAAGGCGCTGGTACAGGGGCGCCGCGCCATCGGCACCCCGGCCGTGGGCATGGTCCTGACGATGGTGATCGTCACGGACGAGGAGAACGCCTACGACTCGATCAAGGCGGCCGAGGAGGCCTCGCACGAGCACCCCTCGCGCACCCTGGTCGTCATCAAGCGGCACGCCCGCACCCCGCGCGACCGCCAGGCGTCCCGGCTGGACGCCGAGGTCCGGGTGGGCGCCGACGCCGGCACCGGCGAGACGGTGGTGCTGCGCACCTACGGCGAGGTGTCCGACCACGCCGACTCGGTCGTCCTCCCGCTGCTGCTGCCGGACGCGCCCGTCGTCGTGTGGTGGCCGGTGGACGCGCCGGCGAACCCGGCGAAGGACCCGCTGGGCGCGCTGGCCCAGCGCCGGATCACCGACCTGTACGCGGTGGAGAACCCCCTCGACGTCCTGGAGACGCGGGTCCGCTCCTACGCGCCCGGCGACACCGACCTCGCCTGGACCCGGCTCACCCCGTGGCGCTCCATGCTGGCCGCGGCCCTGGACCAGGCTCGCGCGAAGATCGTCTCGGGGGCGGTGGAGGCCGAGGCCGACAACCCGGCCGCCGAACTGCTCGCGCGCTGGCTGGAGGCGCGGCTCAAGGTGAAGATCGACCGGATCGTCACCGCGGGTCCTGTCGTCACCGCCGTGCGCCTGGGCACCGCGGACGGCGAGGTCGTCATCGACCGCCCCGAGGGCCCGCTGGCCACGCTGTCCCTGCCGGGCCAGCCCCCGCGCACCCTCGCGCTGAAGGTCCGCACCACCTCCGAACTCATCGCCGAGGAGCTCAGGCGCCTCGACGCGGACGAGATGTACGCCGTCGCCCTGCGGGGCGAGGGCCGCGCCAAGGAGACCCCCGCCCATGTCTGACTCACCCCTGTTGACCCGTCGCCCCGAGTGGACGGCTCTGGAGGACCACCGCGCCGAAGGGCTCGCGCAGCTGCGGGAGTTGTTCGCCGGCGACCCCGGGCGCGCCGAGCGGTACGTCGTGCGCGTGGGTGATCTGCGCATCGACTACTCCAAGCACCTGATCACCGACGAGACGCTGGCCCTGCTCCAGGAACTGGCCACCGCCACCGATGTGTTCGGCCTGCGGGACGCCATGTTCCGCGGCGAGAAGATCAACCTCACCGAGGGCCGGGCGGTCCTGCACACCGCGCTGCG
>JABFXD010000799.1 GCA_013361925.1 Streptomyces sp.
GAACAGGCCCGGGAGGTAGCGCTGGACCGGGGTGTCGAGGTCGAGGCGGCGCTCGGCGGCCAGGTGCAGGACGGTGGCCGCGGTGACGACCTTCGTCGTGGACCCGGCCCGGAAGCGGGCCCTCGGATCGGCCGCCCGTCCGCTCTCCAGGTCGTGCACACCGGAGCTGCCCCGCCAGCCGCCGTCGCCGCCGCCGATCCGCACGAGGGCGGCGGTCGCGTCGGCGTCCGGGAGCCCGGCGATGGCGGCGCGGAGGGCCTCGGCGTCGGGGGCGTTTCCTGGAGCGGCTCTCTGCGTGGAGGCGGAGGCCGGGCTGGTCAGGGCGCCGGCGCCCAGGGCGAGGGCGGCGGTCAGGAGGGTTCTGCGAGCAAGAGCCATGGTGGTGAGGGTGTCAGCATCCGACGGCGTTTCGAGCAACAGCGCCTGTGAATAGGGGAGTTGAGAGGGTGTTCCCCTAGGGGGCGAAAAAGTGTTATCGGGGAACCCCGCGTTCCGTCTCCACCCGGGAGTGCTCCACCCAGGACGAATGAGAGGGTGGACCGATCTCGGACCCGGAAGGACGACGTGGACACGCGGGAGTGGCGCGACACCATCGCGGCGGCGCAGGCCGGTGACCGGCAGGCGCTGGACGAGCTGGTCGCGGGCTGGCTGCCGCTCGTCTACAACATCGTCGGCCGCGCCCTGAACGGCCATGCCGACGTCGACGACGTCGTGCAGGAGACCATGCTGCGGGCCGTCGGCAACCTCGGTTCCCTGCGCGACCCGGACAGCTTCCGGTCCTGGCTCGTCGCGATCGCCATGCGCCAGATACGCGACCGGGCCCGGCGCCGGACCGCGCCCGCCCCGCTGGCCGAGACCGCCGCGGGCGACGCCGCCGACTTCGCCGAACTCACCGTGCTGCGGCTCCAGTTGGAGGGGCAGCGGCGCGAGGTCGCGGAGGCGGTGCGCTGGCTCGACGACGAGGACCGGCAGTTGCTGTCGCTGTGGTGGCTGGAGGTCGCGGGCGAGCTGACCCGGCGCGAGCTGGCGGCGGCGGCCGGGATCAGCCGACAGCACGCGGCCGTGCGTGTCCAGCGGTTGAAAGAGCGGGTGGAGACCGCGCGCGGCATCGTCCGAGCCCTCGACGGCGCCTGCCCGGACCTGCGCGAACTCACCGGCCGCTGGGACGGCCGCCCCGACTCCGTCTGGCGCAAACGCCTCGCCCGGCACATCCGCGGCTGCGGCTACTGCGGTGACACCCGCGAGACCGTCGTACCGGCCGAACGCCTCCTCGTCGGCATCGCCCTCGTTCCGCTCCCCGTCGGCTTCACCCTCTCGCTGGCCCTCGGCGGCAAGACGGCGGCAGCGGCGGCGGGTGCCGCGGGGGCCGCCTCGGTGGGCTGGTCCGCCAAGGTGATGGCCGCGCTCACCCAGCCCGCCGTCGCGGTGACCGCGGGCGCCACGATCGTGGCGGGCGGCGCCTACGTCGTCGTACAGACCCCCGAGGCCCCGCCCCCACGCGCGGTCTCCAGCCCCACGGCCGCGAGCACGGCCCGCCCCCCGGCCGTCCCCTCGACGTCGCCTTCGGCGACACCGTCCCCCTCGCTGTCCCCGTCGCCGACGCAGAGGAAGGTCGAGCTGTACGGCACGGTCGTCGACGCCGTCGACGCGGCTCCCGATCCGGACGCGCGGCCGGCGGCGCTGCCGCGCCGGCCCGAGGCCGGGATCACCAGCAGCTGGGGCGCGAAGGCGGTCATGCAGCACCGCGGGGAGACGGTGACGCTCAGCGGGCAGGGGTACGTCCTGGTGCGCTGGCAGATCGCCCCGCAGGACCGGTCGGGCAGTCTGGCCATGCCCACCTGGACCGCCCTCAAGGGCAAGCTCTTCCATGTCGCCTCGGCCGGCGGCCGCCGGATGGACGACCCCACCGGGCCCGACACCACCGGCATGGGCGGCCCGGACACCGGATACACGGTCCTGCCGGCCGGCACCCAGCAGATGTGGCAGAACGAGTACTTCTACCTCGACGGCAGCGTCGACCTGACCGTCAACGAACGCGGCGCCTCCTACGGTCTGACCGTCTTCCCCTCCAGCTGGAAGGCGGCGGACCAGGACGTCAACCACGGCCCCCCACAAGGCGCGATCCGCTACGGCCTGGTCCGCGACAACGGCGAGGACACGGCGCCGGTACCGCAGTACGTCACCCGCACGACCCCCGCCGATCGGGCGACGGTCGCGCAGCGCTCACGCGTGTAGGTCACGCAGGGCGCAGAGGGCGCCGACGCGGTTCGTCGTGATCGAGTCGACGCCCGCGGCGATCAGGCGGCGCATCGAGCGGACCGTGTCGGGTGTCCACACGGAGAGCAGCCTGCCGTCCCGGTGGACGCGGTCGGCGAGGGCCTTGTCGACCAGCGGGAAACGGTAGTTGAGCCAGCGGGGGCGTACCGCGTCCAGCAGCACGGGGCGCGGCGGGGCCAGGGACGTCCAGGTCAGCGCGATCTCCGCGGCCGGGTCCGCGGCGCGTACGGCGAGCATGGCGGGGGCGCCCGCGCAGTAGTACACGCGGTCCTCGGCCCCGGCCTCCCGAACGACGTCCACCACCCGGCGGGCCGCGCGGACGTCGGGCGTGCCGGGCAGGTCGAGCATCAGCCGGGCCCCGTCGGCCTTGCCGAGGGCCTCCGCCAGCGTCGGCACCCTGCCGTCCGTGAGGCCGTGGACCTCGGCCGCCGACAGGGACAGCAGCGGGCGGTCGTGCTCCCACAGCCGCTTCAGGGTGGCGTCGTGCAGCAGCACGGGGACGCCGTCCCGGGTGAGGCGTACGTCGACCTCGACGGCGTCCGCGCCCAGGTCGAGCGCGGAACGCAGGGAGTCGAGCGTGTTCTCACGGACACGGTAGGGGTCGCCCCGGTGGGCCACTGCGGTCAGCTTCTGCATGCGTCCATTGTGGTGGGCGGGGAGGGATGCCGTGCCGTCGGCTGAGTCCGGCTGAGGTCGCTCAGGGCGCGAGCCATGCCTCCGTGTACGTGTCGATCTCCTCCTTGATGCGGGCCTTGCCCGGCGCGTCGAGGAAGGAGACCTCGACCGCGTTCTTGGCGAGCTCGGCCAGACCCCGCTCGTCGAGGTCGAGGAGGCGGGCGGCGACCGCGTACTCGTTGTTGAGGTCG
>JABFXD010000090.1 GCA_013361925.1 Streptomyces sp.
CTTGCCCGAACCGACCTCTCCCTGCAGCAACCGGTGCATCGGATGCTCCGTCGCCAGGTCGTCGAAGATCTCCTTGGAGACCTTCTGCTGGCCCTCGGTGAGGGTGAAGGGGAGTCGGTCGTCGAAGGCCGTGAGGAGGCCGTTCGGCTTGGGTTTGCGGGCGACCGCCGGGAGTTGGGCGTCGGCGTGGCGGCGGCGGGCGAGGGCGACCTGGAGGACGAAGGCCTCGTCCCACTTGAGGCGGGAGCGGGCGTCGTCGATGTCGGCCTTGGTGTGCGGGCGGTGGATCTTGAGGAGGGCCTCGGGGAGGGAGACCAGACCGCGGCCCTCGCGCAGGGAGTCCGGGAGGGGGTCGGCGGCCTCCTGGGCGCTGGGCAGGACCGTCTGGATCGCCTTGCCGATCTTCCAGGACTCCAGCTTGGCCGTGGCGGGGTACAGGGGGATGAGGGCGCCGGCCCAGGTCTCGACCGTCTCTTCCGCGTCGCCGCGCAGCAACTCGTATGCCGGGTGTGCCAGTTGGAGGCGGCGGTTGAAGACGGAGACCTTGCCCGCGAACATCGCGCGCGTGCCCGGCAGGAGTTCCTTGTGCGGTTTGTGGACGCCGGCGCCGAAGAAGACCAGCTGGAGGCGGCCGTTGCCGTCGGTGATGGTGACTTCGAGGCGCTGGCCCTTGCCGCGCGGGGCCTTGCTGGAGGCGAAGGTGTGCAGGCGGGCGTCGGCGACCATCGCCACCACCGTGACGTGCTCGTCCATGGGGAGGTCGGCCAGGTGGGTGAGCTGGCCCCGCTCCTCGTATCTGCGCGGGTAGTGGTGCAGGAGATCGCCGACGGTGTGCAGGCCGAGATGCTCGGCCATCACCTTCGCGGTGGGTGGTCCGAGCACCTTTTTCAGTGGTTCTTCGAGCGCGGGCACGAGATCCATTGCACACCACCCCACTGACAAAGCCGTATACGTCTTGCGAAACCCCTGGTCAGGCGGGCTGTTCCGGCTTTAGGATGACGCGCCTCCGGCCATCCCTCCGCGGTCACCGCCCCACCGGGACCGCCCGACCCCGCGCCGTCGACCGTCCCCCGCCCACGGCGCCGTTGCGATGGACTCCCAGACCTCACCGCCATCCCAGGCCTCCCCGTCACCGCACACGTTCCAGGTCGACCTGCGTGGTCTGGTGGACCTGCTCTCCCATCACCTCTACTCCAGTCCGAGGGTCTATCTGCGCGAGCTGCTGCAGAACGCCGTGGACGCCATCACCGCCCGGCGGGCCGAACAGCCTGGCGCCCCGGCGACGGTGCGGCTGTACGCGGCGGGCGGCGCGCTGCGGGTCGAGGACTCCGGCGTGGGGCTCACCGAGGCCGACGTGCACGACCTGCTGGCGACCATCGGCCGCAGTTCGAAGCGGGCGGACGCCATCCAGGAGGCGCGCTCCGAGTTCCTCGGGCAGTTCGGCATCGGGCTGCTGGCCTGTTTCGTGGTGGCCGAGCGGATCCGGGTGGTCAGCCGCAGCGCCCGTACGCCGGACGCGGCGCCGGTGGAGTGGACGGCGAGCGACGACGGTTCGTACACCGTGCGGACGCTGGCGCCCGAGGCCCGGCCCGAGCCCGGTACCACCGTGCACCTCACGGCACGGGCCGGGGCCGGGGAGTGGCTGGCCCCGGAGAAGGTCCGCGCGCTGGCCCGGGACTTCGGCGCACTGCTGCCGTACGACGTGCGCGTGGACGGTGAGGCGGTCACCGAGCTGCCGGCGCCCTGGGACCGGTCGTACCCCTCCCCCGCCGCCCGCAGGGTGGCCCTGGCGCGGCACTGTCATGACCTGTTCGGGTTCACCCCGCTGGACTCGGTCGGCCTTGACGTGCCGCTCGCCGGGATCCGCGGGGTGGCGTACGTGCTGCCGTCGGCCGTCAGTCCGGCGCAGCGGGCCACGCATCGCGTCCACCTCAAGGGGATGCTGCTGACCGAGCGGGCCGAACAGCTGCTGCCCGACTGGGCGTTCTTCGTGCGGTGCGTGCTCGACACGGACAGTCTGCGGCCCACCGCGTCGCGCGAGGCGCTGTACGAGGACGAGACGCTGGCCGCCGTACGGGAGGCGCTGGGCGAAAGGATTCGGTCCTGGCTGACGGGTCTGGCCGCGGGCGATCCGGAACGTCTTGCGGCGTTCCTGTCGGTGCACCACCTGGGGGTGAAGGCGCTGGCGCGGCACGACGCGGAGATGCTGCGCACGATGCTGCCGTGGCTGCCCTTCGAGACGACGGACGGGCAGGTGTCCCTGGAGGAGTTCGCGCGGCGGCACCCGGTCGTGCACTTCACCCGGACCGTCGAGGAGTACCGGCAGGTCGCGCCGATCGCGTCGGCGCAGGGCATCGGGGTGGTCAACGGCGGTTACACGTACGACAGCGACCTGGTGCAGGCGTTGCCGTCGGTGCGGCCGGGGACGGTGGTCGCGGAGCTGGACGCGGAGACCGTGACCGCGCATCTGGACGCCGTCGACCCGGCCGAGGAGCTGGCGCTCGCGGGCTTCCTTGCCGTCGCGCGGGCCACCCTGGACCCCCTGGGCTGTGATGTCGTCCTGCGCGCCTTCCACCCGCTCACCGTGCCCGCGCTGCACCTGGACGACCGCGCGGCCCGGCACGAGCAGGCCCGTGCGGACGCCGAGGCGCAGGCGGACGACCTGTGGGCGGGCATCCTGGGCTCGCTGCGCGGCACCGCCCCGCGCGCGCGGCTGGTGCTCAACCACCTCAACCCGCTGATCCGGCGGATCAGTTCGCTGCGCGGACCGGAACTGATCGGCACCGCCACGGAGTCCCTGTACGGGCAGGCGCTGCTGATGGCGCAGCGACCGCTCAGGCCCGCGGACTCGGCGCTGCTGAACCGGTCCTTCATCGGTCTGCTGGAGTGGGCCACGAACGGCGAGGAGGGGCACTGATGGGGGAGATCACGGACTTCGACGCACTGCGCCGGGCGATGGCGGAGAACGGCGAGCAGCCGGAGGGCCCCGCCCGCAACGCGCGCGCGGAGCAGCTGCTGGCCGAGGCCGAGAAGCTGAACATCCCGCTCGCCGTGATCGAGGCGCTCGGACACCAGCTGAAGGTCTACAACTACAGCTCCGAGAAGGACAAGATGTTCGTCCCCTTCGCGCGTCTGCTGCGC
>JABFXD010000719.1 GCA_013361925.1 Streptomyces sp.
CCGCTCGTCGACCGGCGGCGCGGGGACAAGAGTAACCGGTGCCCACGCGCGCGTGGGGTCAGCGGTACGGCCGCGCGCGTGAGGTCAGCTGTCGCCCTCGCGGGAGCCCAGGGTGAGCTCCACCGTGCTGGTCTTGCCGTCCCGCTCGTAGGTGATCTTGACCTTGTCGCCGGGCTGGTGGGTCCAGATCTCGCCGATGAGGGTCGGGCCGGAGTCGATCACGTGGTCGTCGAGCTTGGTGATGACGTCGCCGGGCTTCAGACCGGCCTTGTCGGCCGGGCCGCCGGACTCGACGGCGTCGGAGCCGCTGGCGCCCTGCTCGGTGATCTTCGCGCCGCCGCTGGAGTCCTCCAGGGAGACCGACGCGCCGATCTTGGCGTAGACCGGCTTGCCGGTCTTGATGAGCTGCTGGGCGACGTACTTGGCCTGGTTGATCGGGATGGCGAAGCCGAGGCCGATCGAGCCGGACTGGCTGCTGCCGCCGAGGCCGCCGCTGCTCGTCGACTGGATCGCCGAGTTGATGCCGATCACGTTGCCCTGGGCGTCCAGCAGCGGGCCGCCCGAGTTGCCCGGGTTGATCGAGGCGTCCGTCTGGAGGGCGCTCATGTAGGAGGCGTTCGAGCCCGTGCCGTCACTGGAGGCCACCGGGCGGTTCTTGGCGCTGATGATGCCGGTGGTGACCGTGTTGGACAGGCCGAAGGGGGCGCCGATCGCGATGGTCGAGTCGCCGACCGCCACCTTGTCGGAGTTGCCGAGCGTCAGCGGCTTCAGGTCGCCCGGCGCGTTCTTGAGCTTGATCACCGCGACGTCGTAGCCCTGTGCGTGGCCGACGACCTCGGCGTCGTACTTCTTGCCGTTCGGGAAGGTCGCGGTCAGCTTGCCGCCGTCCACCGCGTCCGCCACCACGTGGTTGTTGGTGAGGATGTGGCCCTCGCGGTCGAAGACGAAGCCGGTGCCGGTGCCGCCCTCGCCGCTGCTCGACTCGGCCTCGATGGTCACCGTGCTCGGCAGGGCCGCTGCGGCCACGCCCGCGACCGTGCCCGCGTCGCGCTTGACGTCTCCGCCGCTGTCCGAGGCGGCGACGGTCGTCGACGAGGTGTTGTCGTCGTTCTTGGCCAGGGTGTAGCCGAGGCCGCCGCCCAGGCCGCCCGCGACCAGGGCCGCGATCAGGACAGCAGCCATCAGACCGCCGCGTCCGCGCCCCGACTTGGGGGCGGGCTGCTGGTAGGAGGCGCCCCAGCCATCGGCGCCGGCGCCACCGGAGCCGCTGTCGGCGTACGCCGGGGTGGCGGGCGGCGGAGGCGGCCAGGAGGCGTCCGCGGCCTGCGGGGCCTGGCCCTGGACGCCGTAGCCGGGCGCCTGCCGGCCCGGAGCGCCCTCGCCCTGCGCGCCGTAACCAGGACCCTGCTGGCCCTGCGCGCCATACCCGGGGGCCTGGCCCGGAGTGCCCTCACCCGGTGAGCCCGGCTGGGCCTGCGAGGCCTGCGGGCCCGGCGCGCCCTGCGGGCCGCTCGATCCCGCCGACGCGTAGGCCGGTGTCTGGCCCGCGTGCACCAGCTCCTGCTCCGGCGCGCCGGGGGCGTGCGGAGGCGTCGTGGGGAGCGGGGTCGTCGGGGCGCCGCTGTCGGGCGCACTCGCCTGCGGGGAGGCCGGGGAGGCTGCGGGGGAATCCACCGGCACGGGAGGTGCGGACGGGGCCGGGGGTACGGCAGTGCCCTCGTTCTCGGTGCTCACAGCTTGTCTCCTCGATCCACGGCTGTTGTCCTAAGGTCGCACTCGGTCACGCTCGTTCACGCTTGCCGACGGTCCGGCGCGATGCAGCTGTGCATGTGCTTTTGTATGCCGTCAGCTTTTCCCACAGGACGTCAGAGCACCATAAGCGGTGCCTGTGGGTCTGCGACCATCCTTTATATGGGACCTTCCGGACGAAACGGTCGCATCTCGGCGCTCGCTCCTCGTCCGATCGTCGCCCACCTCGTGCGACGCGTACCCCGCAGCGGTGGCACCATGACGCGGTGACCCACGCACGGCAGCACAGCATTCAGGTCGTAGCCCACCGCGGAGCCTCCGAAGAGGCCCCCGAGCACACTCTGGCCGCGTACAGGAAGGCGATCGAGGACGGCGCCGACGCCCTCGAGTGCGATGTGCGCCTGACGGCCGACGGCCATCTCGTCTGCGTCCACGACCGACGCGTCAACCGCACGTCCAACGGGCGCGGGGCGGTCTCCGCCCTGGAGCTGGCCGAGCTGGCCACCCTGGACTTCGGCTCCTGGAAGAACCGGGACGAGGAGCCGGACTGGGAGCACCGCCCCGAGGACCGCGAGGAGACCTCCGTACTCACTCTGGAGCGGCTCCTCGAACTCGTCGCGGACGCGGGCAGGCGGGTGGAACTGGCCATCGAGACCAAGCACCCCACGCGATGGGCCGGTCAGGTGGAGGAGCGGCTGCTGGTGCTGCTGAAGCGGTTCGGGCTGGAGGCCCCCGCCACGGCGGCCGAGTCCCCGGTGCGGATCATGAGCTTCTCCGCCCGGTCGCTGGCACGCGTGCGTGCCGCCTCGCCGGCGCTGCCGACGGTCTACCTGATGCAGTTCGTCTCGCCCCGCCTGAGGGACGGCCGGCTTCCGGCGGGCGTGCGGATCGCGGGCCCCTCGATCCGGATCGTGCGCAATCACCCGGCGTACATCGAGCGGCTCAAGCGAGCCGGCCACCAGGTGCACGTGTGGACGGTGAACGAGCCCGAGGACGTCGATCTCTGCGTCGAGCTGGGCATCGACGCCATCATCACCAACCGGCCCCGCGCGGTACTGCGCCGACTGGGCCGATGACCGGTCCGGCTCCTGACGGTGACTCACTGGTAAAGACCTGTGAAGAAACCTTGACCCCACGAGTCGACTGAAGCATCTTCGGTCTCGGCCAAAACGCCGAAATCCGGCCATCCGATTACAGGGAGTGCACCGGCGCGTTCGGTCCGTGTTCGATCGCGGCGAATGCGTCGGCGGACCTGGATTGGCCGGTTTCCGGTACAGGCCAATGGGGCATCCACACCGTGGCGTGGGGCAAAGGAGGTCTCGGGGGTGGCGTTGGTGGTGGCACAGGAGGTGCCCACGTCGTCGAGCATGGCCGTACCCCATGGCCCTGCGGGCGTGGGGGAAGCAAGACACCGGATGCGTTCTCAGCTACGGACGGGCGGTGTGTCGGAAACGGTCATCGACGACGCCGTACTGATCCTTTCCGAACTCTTGAGCAATGCGTGCAAACACGGCCGGCCCCTGGGCGACGCCCTGGCCGGGGACGGCGACGTCCGCGCCGCGTGGCGCGTGGAGCCGAGCGGCAGACTCACGGTCGAGGTGACGGACGGGGGCGGGCCCACCCGCCCTGCTCCGGCCACGCCCTCGGTCACCGCGCACGGCGGCCGCGGGCTCAACATCATCACCGCGCTCTCCGACGACTGGGGCGTCCGGGACGACGCCCGCGGCGAGATCACGGTGTGGGTGGTCGTGCACGACGACGTTCATGATCCGGACGCCGGTCACCGCAGGGACGACTTCGCTACGCGCGTCACGGCCCCCTCGGTGTCGTCCATGCCCGACCTGGACTTCGCGGACGCCTTCACCGACCTCGACTGAGGGCCGGGGCTCGCCGCACCGGGGCGACCCGGCACATCGGCACGTTGTCCACAGGCTCCCGTCGCGCATGGCGTGAACGGCTAGGCTCCCGCCGTACGAGACGAGCCGTAACCGGGAGACCCCACGATGGCCAAGAAGCGACCCCAGACGAAGGCCCAGCGCCCTCAGATCGCCGACGGGGAGGTCCCGGTCGTCGGTGCCCGTGAGCCCTGCCCCTGCGGCAGCGGCCGCCGCTACAAGGCGTGTCACGGCCGGGCCGCCGCGCACGCGGTGACCGAGCTGGTGCAGCGCCCGTTCGAGGGCCTGGCGGGTGAGGGCGACTGGGTGGCCCTGCGCGAGCTGGTGCCGGCCGCCACGGTCGAGCTGTCCCTGAAGGGCGGCCTCCCCGAGGGCGTCCCGTCGGTCACCCTGGCCACGGTCCTGCCGATGGCGTGGCCGGCGCTGCGCCGCGACGACGGCTCGGTCCTGCTGGGCCTTCAGAACGACACGGCGTCCGGCGACATCAGCCGCGACCTCGCCGACACCCTCCAGCGCGCGCTCACCGCCGACCCCGGCACCCCGGTGCAGGGCCGCCGCGCCCCCGCCGACGGTCCGCGGCTACAGGATCTCCTCGACCCCGAAGGCGTGTTCGAGCCAGTCGTGCACGAGGGCTTCGAGTTCTGGGTCCCGGACGCGGAGAACGCCACCCCGGAGGTGACCGCCTCCCTGGAGCGGGCCAACGCCGCGGCCATCCCGACCGCGAAGCTCCAGGGTGTGGACGCCGCCTACTGGTGCGAGACGCCGGAGAAGAACCACCTGCGCTGGGTCATGCCGTACGGCGAGGAGCAGCTTCTGGACGCGCTCGCGCGGCTGCACGCGGCCGGGAGGTCCAGCCTCGGCGAGGGCACCCGGCTGGTCGGTTCCTTCCGCGCCCACGGCCTGACCGTGCCGGTCTGGGACCTGCCGAGCGGGGTCTCGGCGGACGACGTGGAGAAGCCGGCGGCCGAGTTCGCCGAGCGGCTCACCGCCGCCCTGGCCTCGGACGCGCCGCTCACCGCGGACGAGCGTCGCGCGCGGGGCGGCCTGACCAACCGACAGGTGACTCTCAGCTGACACACAGGTTCGAGACGGGACAGCGGCTGACCGGTCGGTCAGCTGCTCCGGCACTCGAGGATCGCTGGGAACGGATCACAACTCCCGTCCGGAACAAGTGAGTCGGTGTCCGGAAAGCCGACGAACTTCCGAGATCGAATTTGCGAACAGCCGATCTCTTGTTACCGTTCGAGTAGCCCGGTTGCTGGTGCATCCCCCGTCGCCAGCAACCGGGTCTTTCTCTGCCCGCCTCCGTTCACGGACCGCTGGGGCACGTCAACTGCCGTCAGGCGCCGAAGAGTTGCTTCCGGAACGCAGCAGCAGCGGCCCGCTTCCCGCCTCCCCTGCGAACTCCGCGACCGCCGTGTAGGCCTCCGGTCCGCCCCGGGTGGGCTCCCGGGGTGTCTCACAGGTCCCCGGCTCGTCCCCCGCGCCCACGGCACAGCGCATCTGCACGGTCCGGTCGTCCGGGCCCATGAGGCTCAGCACCGAGTCCAGCGCGCCGCCGGTGACATTGCGGTAGTAGGTCCGCGCCCAGGTCTCCTCGCCCTGCGTCAGCACACAGGTCTGCGCCTCGATGCCGTCCGCGGAGGTGAGTTCGGGCCCGCAGCGCGCGGCGGTGGCGAGTCCCAGGCCGAGCAGCAGGGGGGAACGGGAGGGCGCGGCGGACGGCGCCTTGTCATCAGAGGACCGTTCCGGTCCGGACGGTCGTACAGCCGTACGGACGTCGTCTCCCACCTGCCCCGCGGACGCCACGGCCAGCGGCAGCGCGACCGCGCATGCCACGACGCCCGAGAGGGCGAGGAGACGAAGGTTCATGGAAGGGGACGATAACGACCAGGCGCGCACGGCTGGTTCCGTGCGCGCCCGACACCCCTACAACTCGGGCGCGCTCACACCCGTACGAGTGAGGGCGTCGACCACCGCGTCGACCACGGCCTCCACATCGGGCACCCACGGAGAGGCCGAGCCGGGCAGCGGGGCGCGCTCCCAGCGGATGGCGCCGTGGCCCGTCTCGGACGGGGGCAGGGCGAGGTAGCCGCCCTCGCCGTGGAACCGCAGTGAGCCGGGGACGAAGTCCTTGGCGTACAGCAGTTCGCCCAACTGCTCCATGGAGTACGGCTTGACGAGGATCGACCAGCGGTGGTGCGAGGCGATCACCGGGCCCAGGCGCATGCCCTGGCGGTCGAGGGCGGTGAGCGCCCGGGAGGCCGCGAGGGCCGGCAGGGAGACCGCGCACGGGGCCGGTCCGCCGGTGGCCAGGACGATCGGGGCGGCGGGCCGGTTGGTCCACCACCAGCGCACCATGCGCTCGTCGGTCGTGGCCGCGAGGAGGCCGGGATCGAAGGGGTGCGCCCCGGGCACCGTGCACTCGGGGTCGGGACACGAACAGCGGGCCCGGCCCTGCGGGTCCGGTGCCGCGCCCGGGAGTACGGGCCACTGCCATTCCGTCGCGAAGGTCAGGGCCGCGCTGATCAACTCAGGCGCCCCGTCGTTCCGCTTGGACAGGAGCCTGCGTGCCTTTCCGAGGATCTCGCGCATGAGCGCTCGTTCCTTTCCGTTGCACCGCTGGCAACACCGTGGGCCACATCACACCATGTGTCGATCACTGCACTGTGCGTACCTGTTGGCGCATCACACCCCTGTCCGAGACAAGGGGAACCCCTATGGGCCGAACGTCGGCTGCGTCCACGGCAGCCGGGCCCACACTGCATCTATCAAAAGCATGGGCGTGGCGTGGGGGTGGCGAAGTCTGGCGTTTGCCGTCCCGCGTGTATCTCTTCGCCTCCGCCACGGGAGGATGGGGCTCGGTCGTCGGTGGCTAAGACGCCCGGGTCCGTCACCAGGTTCCGGGAGGTTGTCAACCACCCCTGGCCTTCTCCGAGTACGTACCCATCACGACCGCTGTGACGCTCTGTGGAGCAAGGCCAGTCGACCGCAATAAGGCGTTACCTGAGTCAGTTTCAAGCCAACTTAGCTTTTCGGCAAGGGGTGCACCGGCGACCCACGGACACCAGGAATCCCGGCAGGACAATGCTGGACATCCCCTCACGAGTGCGTGTACATGTGGAGACACTGCTAGCGGCGCAGAATGACATGGGGGTTTGCGATGCTTTTGAGCAATACGCACCGGTCGGAAAGCCGGACGCCATGAACGCCCCTCACCCTCCGAAAGTGGCCGGAATCGATTCAACGGTTCCCTCGCCCGCACACACTGTCGCGCCCGCGCCCGTAGCCCCGGACACCTCACCGGCCCCTCCACCAGGCGCCCCGGGAGCCCTGCTCCAGGACCGGCTCGCCGGCTGGGTCTCCGACCTCACGACCCTCCATGAACTCACGGAACGGCTGGCCCGCACGGACGCACTCGCGGACGCCCTGACCGAACTGCTGCGCGCCGGAGCCACCCTGGTGGGCGCCCGGCGCGGTCTCGTCGTCCTGGAACCCGGCGACGGACTCGGCCCCGACACCACCATCGGCCTCGGCCTCGCCCGGGCCGACCTCGGTCACATCGAGACGGTGCCGCGCAGCGTCATGTCGTACGGCCGCATCCTGGAGGGACTGCCCGACGGCGACGGCGAGATCGCCGAGCCCGACCTCTTCGCCGAGGACGGCCTCGACCCCCGCCACCGCGAGGTAGCCGCCCGCCTCGGCTACGCCGCGAGCTACGCGCTGCCCCTGTCGTCGGACGCGGCGGGCCGCCTGGGCGCCGCCGTGTGGCTCTACGACGAACCGGCCGAGCCCTCCGAGCGCCAGCGCCATCTCGTCGGCCTGTACGCCCGCTACGCCACCGAACACCTGGCCCGCGTCGTCGAGGTCGAGCGCACGCGCGCGTCCATGGCGACGATGGCCGAGGAGCTGCTGCCGTCCCGGCTCCCCCGCGTCGCCGGTGTCCAGCTCGCCGCCCGGCACCGCACCGGCCCGCGCGGCGGCGGCGACTGGTACGACGCACTGCCGCTGCCCGACGCGGCCCTAGGCCTCGCCGTCGGCTCGGTGACCGGCTCGGGCCCCAGCGCGGTCGCCGCGATGGGCCGGCTCAGAGCGTCGCTGCGGGCGTACGCGGTCATGGAGGGCGAGGACCCGGTCGCGGTCCTGTCCGACCTGGAGCTGCTGCTGCGCCTGACCGAGCCCGCCCGCTCCGCCACCGCCCTGTTCGCCTACTGCGAGCCCGCGCTGCGCAAGATCACGCTGGCCGGTGCCGGGCACTGCCCGCCGCTGCTGGTCGGCGAGCGGCGCACGGAGTTCGTGGAGACGTCCGTGTCGGCGCCGCTCGGCATGCTCGCCTGCTGGGAGGCGCCCAGCGTGGAGCTGGTGGCCGAACCCGGAGAGACGGTTCTGCTCTACACCGACGGGCTGCTGCACCGCACCGGCGACGCCACCGACCGCGCCTTCGCCCGGCTGCACGCGGCCGCCGCCGGAGTGCCCAGGGCGCTGCGGCACGACCCCGACGCGATCGCCGACCACGTGCTGCGCACGGTGCTGCCGGACGGACTGGACGCGGCGGACTCCGACGAGGACGTCGTGCTGCTCGCCGCCCGTTTCGAGTAGCGCCCCGTGTAACGCCGGCAGCGGCGTGTAACAGGCCTTCCGGCCCTGGGCCCCCTTCCGTACGACCGTACGATGGAGGAGGTCCAGTGCCGTATCGAGGAGGATGACCGTGGCCGACGAGCTCACCCCGGAGACCCCGGAGACTGAGTCGGAAGAGCCCATCAAGCAGCGGAAGAACGGCCTGTACCCGGGCGTCTCCGACGAGCTCGCCGAGAACATGAAGTCCGGCTGGGCCGACACCGAGCTGCGCGACCTGGAGCCGATCGCCCAGGCCGCCGAGACCGCGGCCCGCCGTGCGGCGCTCTCCGCGCGTTTCCCGGGCGAGCGGCTGGTGATCCCCGCGGGCAACCTGAAGACCCGCTCCAACGACACCGAGTACGCCTTCCGGGCCTCCGTGGAGTACGCGTACCTCACCGGCAACCAGACCGAGGACGGCGTCCTCGTCCTGGAGCCGGCCGGAGACGGGCACAAGGCGACGATCTACCTGCTGCCGCGCTCCGACCGCGAGAACGGCGAGTTCTGGCTCTCCGGCCAGGGCGAGCTGTGGGTGGGCCGCCGGCACTCCCTGACCGAGGCGGAGAAGCTGTACGGCATCCCCGCCTCCGACGTCCGCGAGCTGGCCGAGGCGCTGCGCGAGGCGACGGGCCCGGTCCGTGTCGTCCGCGGCTACGACGCCGGCATCGAGGCCGCGCTGACCGACAAGGTCACCGCCGAGCGCGACGAGGAGCTGCGGGTCTTCCTCTCCGAGGCGCGGCTGGTCAAGGACGACTTCGAGATCGGCGAGCTGCAGAAGGCCGTCGACTCGACCGCGCGCGGCTTCGAGGACGTCGTGAAGGTCCTCGACAAGGCCGAGGCGACGAGCGAGCGCTACATCGAGGGCACGTTCTTCCTCCGCGCGCGGGTCGAGGGCAACGACATCGGCTACGGCTCCATCTGCGCCGCCGGTCCGCACGCCTGCACACTGCACTGGGTGCGCAACGACGGGCCGGTGCGCTCCGGTGACCTGCTGCTGCTCGACGCGGGCGTCGAGACGCACACGTACTACACCGCCGACGTCACGCGCACGCTGCCGATCAACGGCCGCTACAGCGAGATCCAGAAGAAGATCTACGACGCCGTGTACGACGCCCAGGAGGCCGGCATCGCCGCCGTGCAGCCGGGTGCGAAGTACCGGGACTTCCATGACGCCGCGCAGCGGGTGCTGACCGAGCGGCTCGTCGAGTGGGGGCTGGTCGAGGGGCCCGTCGAGCGGGTGCTGGAGCTCGGCCTTCAGCGGCGCTGGACGCTGCACGGGACCGGACACATGCTCGGCATGGACGTCCATGACTGCGCTGCCGCGCGCGTGGAGTCGTATGTCGACGGCACCCTGGAGGCGGGGATGGTGCTGACCGTCGAGCCCGGGCTGTACTTCCAGGCCGACGACCTGACCGTGCCCGAGGAGTACCGGGGCATCGGTGTGCGGATCGAGGACGACATCCTGGTGACCGTGGACGGTAACCGGAACATGTCTGAGGGGCTGCCTCGGCGGTCTGACGAGGTCGAGAGCTGGATGGCTGCTCTTAAGGACTGACGGTTGTCTTGAAGGCCGGGTACCTGTGGGGTGCCCGGCCTTCGTTGCGAGCTGCGGGTGTGTGGGGGCTGGTCGCGCAGTTCCCCGCGCCCCTAGAAGCAGGGGGTTGGTGTGGACCTGCATGTTGAGCTGATCGCTGCTGAAGGGCGACGGTCGGGGCTTGAGCGTGCCCTTCGTGATGCCGTGCGCGATGGGCGGCTCGCTCCTGGGGCTCGGTTGCCCGCTACTCGGCGGCTGGCCGAGGAGCTCGGGGTTTCTCGGGGGACCGTCAAAGCGGCCTACGACCAGCTTGTCGCCGAGGGGTATCTGACCGCTCGGCAGGGGGCCGGGACGCAGGTGGCGTCTCTTCCGGTCGGCGATGCCGAGGCCGCGCCCGTCGCCTCACGCGCGCGTGCGCCTCGGTTCGATCTGCGGCCGGGGAGTCCGGATGTCGGGGCCTTTCCCGCCGCCGCCTGGTTGCGGGCGTTGCGGCGGGCCATCGCCACGGCGCCCTCGCTGGCGTACGACTACGGAGATCCGCGCGGGCGGATCGAGCTGCGGACCGCGCTGTCGGGGTATCTGGGGCGGGCGCGTGGGGTGGTCGCGCCGCCGGAGCGGATCGTGATCACCTCGGGGTACGTACAGGGGCTCGCGCTGCTCACGCGCGTGCTCGACGGCGGCGAGATCGCCATGGAGGATCCCGGGCTGGCCTTCCACCGGGAGGTGGTGCGCCGGGGTGGCGGTCGGGTCGTACCGGTGCGGGTGGACGAGAAGGGCGCCTGCGCGGGGGAGCTGGGGGACGCGCGGGCGGTCGTGCTGACGCCGGCGCACCAGTATCCGACCGGGGTGACGCTCCATCCCTCGCGGCGGCGGGCGGTCACCGACTGGGCACGCGCGCGGGGCGGGCTGATCGTCGAGGACGACTACGACGGCGAGTTCCGCTACGACCGGCAGCCCGTCGGGGCGCTCCAGGGCATGGCGCCCGGGCACGTGGTCTATCTGGGCACCGCGTCGAAGACCCTGGGGCCCGCGCTGCGGCTCGGCTGGATGGTGCTGCCGCCGCACCTGGTCGACGCGGTCGCCGACGCCAAGCTGCACAGCGATCACCACACCGAGACCATCGGACAGCTGGCGCTCGCCGAACTCATCGACAGCCATGCCTACGACCGTCATGTGCGGGCCTGCCGGCTGCGGTACCGGCGACGCCGGGACCAGCTGCTGCACCGGCTCGGGACGGGGCGGGCGGTGCGGGGGATCGCGGCCGGGCTGCACGCGCTCGTGGAGGTCGCCGACGAGAAGGAGACGTTGGCGCGGGCCGAGGCGGCGGGGCTCGCGGTGGGGCGGCTCGGCGACCACTGGCACTCTCCGGACGACGGAGACGGGCGGGCGCAGGGGCTGGTCGTGGGGTACGGGACGCCTCGGGAGCGGGCCTATCCGCAGGCGCTGGAGGTGCTGGGGCGGGTGCTCGACGGATTGGGCCAGGAAAAGCGTTGACAAGTGGGCCTGTCTGTCGGTCCAGTCGGCTTCTAACGTCGGTCGTATGACGAACTCGCTCGTCCCGCCCCGGGGGCCGCAACGCGTCCTCGCCCTCGCCCAGTTGACCAACGCCGTCGGTGACGGTGCCTTCCTCGTGACGTCGGCGCTCTACTTCACGTACGTCGTCGGCCTCGACCCCGCGCGTGTGGGGCTCGGGCTGACCCTTGCGTGGGCCCTCGGCGCGGTGGCGGGGGTGCCGCTGGGGCGGTTGGCGGACCGGCGTGGAGCGCGGGGGACGGCGGTGCTGCTGGCGGTGGTGGCCGGGGGCGCGGTGGCGGCGTTTCTGTTCGTCCACGGGTTCGTGCCGTTCGTCCTGGCCGCGTGTGTCTATGCGGCCGCGCAGTCGGGGCTGGCGGCGGCCCGGCAGACGCTGTTGGCGGGGCTGGTGCCCGCCGGGGAGCGGACCGGGCTGCTGGCGCATCTGCAGTCGGCGTTCAACGCCGGTCTGGCGGTGGGTGCGGGGCTGGGCGGGCTGGCACTCCAGGCCGGGACGCGGGCGGCGTACCTCGGGGTGTTCGCGGTGGACGTGCTGAGCTTCGTGGTGTGCGCGGGGGTGCTGCTGCGGCTGCCTTCGCCGGCGTCTTCGCCGACGCCTCGTGCCGGTACGCGGAAACGTCACGGCCTCGCCGTGGTGCGCGACCGGCGCTATGTCGTCGTGACGCTCCTCAACACCGTCCTGCTGCTGCGGATGCCGCTGCTCAGCCTCGCGCTGCCGCTGTGGATCGCGGAGCGGACCGAGGCACCGGCCTGGCTGGTCTCCGTGCTGTTCGTGCTCAACACCGGGGCCGTGATGCTGTTCCAGGTGCGCATGGCACGCGGGGTCACGGGGCTCGCGTCGGCCACGCGCGCGGTGCGGCGGGCGGGGTGGGTGATGCTGGCCGCGTGCACGGTGTTCGCGCTGTCAGCGGGCGGCTCGGCGTGGGTGGCCGCCGGGGCGCTGGTCGCCGGGGCGGTGCTTCAGGTGGTCGCGGAGATGGGGCAGTCCGCCGGGTCCTGGCAGCTCTCCTTCGAGCTGGCGCCGGCCGACCGGGTCGGCGAGTACCAGGGCTTCTTCGGCACCGGCGTGACGGTGGCACGGACGCTGGGCCCGCTCGTGCTGACGACGCTGCTGCTCGGGTGGGGCACGGCCGGGTGGCTGCTGCTGGGAGCGGCGACGCTCGTGGCGTCGTACGCCATGGGCCCGGCCGCGCGGCGCCGGGCCGCCGTCACCCAGCCGGAGGCCGGCCCGCAGCCGGTGCTCGTCAACTGACGGCAGCCGCTGCTCGTCCCCTGCCAGGTCCCCGAAGCGAGGGGCGGCCCGGAGCGGGTCCGGACGGCTGTCCGGCGTTCAGGCCGCTTCGACCGGTGAACCGGCGCGTACCGGAAGCGAGTCCAGGAACAGCGCCCCCGCCAGCAGCCCCGCGCTGCCGCGAGGGCTCCACGCGCGCGTGCGCAGGTCCTCGTCGAAGGCGCCGAGGGCTGTCGCGCCCGCCGCCGTGGCCGTACCGCCCGCTTCCAGGACGCCGCGGGCGCCGGCCTGGACGTGGCGCAGGCCAAGTGGACCGGCGGTGTAGAGGAGTTCGGTGTCCTGGAGGGTGGACATCACGGTGAGCAGGGCGTCCAGGCGGGCCTCC
>JABFXD010000085.1 GCA_013361925.1 Streptomyces sp.
GATCGGGCAGGTGGTGCGTGATGCCGTCGAGGTCGCCGTGGACGCGCTGTTCGACGGGGAGGAGGTCTATCTGGGCGGGGTGCTGGAGCGGCTCGGGTGGGTCGACGTGTCGGATGCCGGTGCGGTGCACGTCCTGCCTGCCGTCACGCTCGGCGGCCATGACATCGAACGGGTGCGTGCGGCCACCCGGGTGCTCGCCGGGGCGCTCGGGATGCGGGGCGCGCTCACCGTGCGATGCGCTCTGGCCGGTGGGGTGCTTCATGTGCGCGGCGCCGAACCCCGGGTCTCCGGGACCGTGCCCTTCACCACGCAGGCAACCGGCGTCCCGCTCGCGCGGGCCGCCGCTCGCATCGCCCTCGGCGCCTCCGTGGCGGAACTGCGGACCGAGGGCCTGCTCCCCGCCACCGGCGACGGCACCACCCTCCCCCCGGGCGCCCCGGTCGCCGTCGCGCAGACCCTGCCGGGGACCGGGCCGGCGCCGGGCAGCGGGACGGGGTCGGACAGCGGGGAGGCTGCCGGTGGCGGGGAGGCGAGGGGCGGCGCAGAGGCTGCCGGTGGCGGGGATGCCAGGGGCGGCGCAGAGGCTGCCGGTGGCGGGGAGGCGAGGGGCGGCGCAGAGGCTGCCGGTGGCGGGGAGGCGAGGGGCGGCGCAGAGGCTGCCGGTGGTGGGGATGCCAGGGGCGGCGCAGAGGCTGCCGGTGGTGGGGATGCCAGGGGCGGCGCAGAGGTTGCCGGTGGTGGGGATGCGAGGGGCGACGGGGACGCCGCCCGCATCCGGGACGCGAGCCGCGGCAGGGACGCTGCCGGCATCGAGGACGCGAGGGGCGAGGCGGAAGCCGCCGGCATCCGGGACACAGGCCGCGCCAAGGAAACCGCCGACATCCGGAAGGCGAAAGGCGACGGAGACGCCGCCCGCATCCGGGACGCGAGCCGCGGCAAGGACTCCGCTGGCATCGGGGACGCGATGCGCGGCGCGGAGGCCATGGGGGTCGGGGAGGCCTTCGGTGTCGCCTATGCCAAGTCCCGGGCGGCCGTCGGTGGTCCCTTGCCCACCAAGGGCCGGGCCCTGCTGGTCATCGCCGATCGCGACCGGCGCTCGGTGGTCTTCCCGGCGCGTGAACTGGCCGCCCTGGGCTTCGAGTTGCTGGCCACCGGCGGTCTGGTGAGCCTGCTCCGACGTAACGGCGTCAAGGCCGGCGCCCTCCACACGATCGACCGGGCGAGTGCCGCCCGGCTGTTCCGCGACGAGCAGGTCGACCTGGTCGTCGTCACGCACCACCGGGGGGACGATCCCGCCGAGGGCCAGGGGGTCCTGGCCGCCGCTTTCGCGCAGGGAGTGCCCTGTCTCACCACCGTCCGGGACCTGGCCGCCGCCGTCCAGGGCATCGACGCCCTGCGGCGCCCGCGCGAGCGCACCCGGCTCCGGCCGCTCCAGCACTGGCAGTCCCGGCAGTCCCGCACGACACGCTGATCAGGGCCCGGTCGGCGGAACGGGGAACCGGAATGGTTCCTCGTCCCGTCGGCCGGGCCCTGATGCGACGGGTACGCCCCCGCGGCTGAACTGCCGGCCCGTGGTCCTCGTTGGTCTCAGGACCGCACCGGGGCCGAGTGCAGGGTGTGGAAGGTTCGGCGGTGGTGGATGAGGGGGGTGCCCTCGCGGTGGTCGGCCTCGGTGACGCGGCCCACCAGGAGCAGGTGGTCGCCCGCCGGGTGGCGGGCGTGGACGCGGCAGTCGAGGCGGCACAGGGCTCCCGGCACCGCGGGGGGCATGCCGGGGGTGGTGGTGTCGTGTTCGTGCGGGGGGAACTTGTCCGCGCCGCTGCGGGCGAACCGCGCGGCGACCTCCTCCTGTTCCTCGTCCAGCAGGCTCACCACGAACCGCGAGCAGTCCGCGAACGCCCGGTAGCCACCCGCCCGACGGGCCACGCACGCCACGACCAGGGGCGGCTCCAGGGACACCGAGCTGAACGAGGTGACCGTCAGTCCCCAGGGGCGCCCCGTCGCGTCCCGGGTGGTGACGACCGCCACGCCGGCCGCGTGACAGGCCATGGCCGCCCGGAACGCCTCCGCCGGCACGGAACGCGGAACGCCGGTGGTCTGCTCGGTCATGGCAGCACCACCACCTGCCCGGCGAAGCTCAGCCCCGCGCCGAACCCGATCAGCAGGGCGGTGTCGCCCCGGCCCACCCGTCCCTCGGCGAGCACGGCGTCGAGCGCGAGCGGTACCGACGCGGCGGAGGTGTTGCCGGTGTGGACGACGTCCCTGGCCACCACCGTCTCCGGGCCCAGCCCGAGCCGGTCCGCCATCAGCTCGATCATCCGCACGTTCGCCTGGTGCGGGACGAAGGTGCCGAGCCGGTCGGGGGCGACGCCGGCGACCCGCAGCATCTCCTCGGCGGCCGGCGCCACCTCGTCCATCGCCCAGCGGAAGATGCGCCGGCCGTCGATGCGCAGCCACGGCCGCTCACCGCCCTCGGACCAAGGGGCCGTCATCCACACCGAGTCGACGTACCGGCTGTCCGTGCGCCGTACGACGGGGCCGAACCCGGGCTCGTCCGAGGGCCCCACCACCACCGCGCCCGCGCCGTCGGCGAACAGGAAGGCGCTGCCCCGGTCGGTGCGCTGCACGATGTCCGTCATCCGGTCCGCGCCGATCACCAGGACATGGCGGGCGCTGCCCGCGCTCACCATGTCCGAGGCGATCGCCAGCGTGTGGCAGAAACCGGAGCACGCGGCCGAGGTGTCCAGCGCGGCGGCCCGGTCCGCCCCGAGGGAGCGAGCGATGCGGGCCGACAGCGGCGGGGCGTGCCGCAGGTTCGTCATCGTGGCGATCAGGACGAAATCGAGGTCCTCCGGGCCGATCCCGGCCTGGGCGAGCGCCTTGCCCGACGCCGCCACGGCCATCTGCTCCAGCGTTTCGTCAGGGGCCGCGAAGCGTCGCTCCCGAATACCGGAGCGGGTTTCGATCCACTCGGGCGTGGAGTCGAGCGTCCGGCACAACTCCGCATTGTCGATCACCGTGCGAGGGCGATAGCCGCCGACGCCGAGAATCCTGCCGTATGAACTCGTGCGCGGGTGCGGCGTATCGGAAACACTGATACCTGTCGTTCTTGTCAACGCCTTCTCCACTTCGCCGTGCTGACGAGGAAAACTCCGCAGGAGTGAGAAAAGAACACGGCGCACCCTCACCGCGCCCGGTGGAGCACTTCTCGAGTGCGACTCGACCCCGACCACATACTTGCTTGATTGGCTGATAGTTGTCTGTGGCAACGTCAGTACCAGCCGTATTGTTGGGCAAGGCTCTTTTCAGCCGACGACCAAGGGCAGCTCGGGGGAGGCCGTGGACGTGGTACGTCTACTGATCGCGGAGGACGCGCACATGGTCCGCGGGGCGCTGGTCGCCCTGCTGAACCTCGAACCGGACTTCACGGTGGTGGCCGAGATCGGCCACGGTGACGAGATCGTGCCCACCGCCCGACGGACCCGCCCCGATGTCGCCCTCATCGACGTGGGCCTGCCCGGCACCGACGGCCTGACCGCCGCCGCACAGCTGCGCGCGACCCTGCCGGAGTGCCGCACCCTCATCCTGACCAGCACGGCACGGCCCGCGGTGGTGCGCCGGGCCCTGGACGCCGGGCTGGAGGGGCTGCTGCTCAAGGACGCGCCGCCGGACCGGCTCGCGGCCGCGGTGCGTGACGTCATGACGGGGCAGCGGGTCTACGACCAGGACATGACGCTGGAGGCGCTCACCCTGGGTTCCGGGATCCTCACCCCGCGTGAGACCGAGGTGCTGGCGCGCGCGGCGGACGGGCACGACGCCGGCCACATCGCCGCCCAGCTCCATCTGTCGGCGGGCACGGTGCGCAACTATCTCACCGCGATCGTCAGCAAGTTGAACGCCCGGAATCGCGTCGACGCCATCCGGATGGCGCGGGAGGACGGGCTTATCTGACGCCCTGTCAATATTCCCCGGCGCGGGCATGAAAATATCCCGTCGAGTCATGAAGGGATCACTGGGAACCGCGAATTGCTCGTGCCAGACTCGAGGCCGTCCTGATTTCCGAGCGAAGGCCGAGTCATGGATATCGAGGTAATGGGTCCGCTGCACGTACGCCTGGCCGGCACATCACTGGTGCCCAGCGCCGGAAAACCCCGTCAGCTCCTGGCACTTCTCGCCCTGCGGTCGGGACATCTCGTCCCGATCCCGACGCTCATGGAGGAACTGTGGGGTGAGCACATACCCCGCAGCGCACAGACCACCTTGCAGACCTATGTCATGCAATTACGGCGGCTCATCAGGAAGGCGCTCCCGGCGGGCTCGCCGCTCACCGCGAAAGACGTTCTCATCACCCGGTTCGGCAGTTATCAGCTGGGTGCCGAGCCCGGCCGGTCCGACATGGCGCAGTTCCACGAGAAGGCCGCGGCGGGCGCCCTCGCGCTGGAGCGCAGAGCACCGGCCGAGGCCTCCGCCCTGCTGCGGCAGGCGCTGGACATGTGGCGCGGCCCCGCTCTGGCCGACGTACCGGCCGGCCGCATCCTGGACATCGAGATCCTCGCGATGGACGAAGCCCGCACCCGCGCCCTGGAGTTGTGCCTGTCGGCCGACCTGCGGATGGGGCGGCACGGGGAGATCCTCGCGGAGCTGGTGACCGTCGCCGCGCACAACCCGCTCAGCGAGAACATCTGGGCGCTGCTGATGACCGCCCTGCACCGGTCCGGCCACACCTGGCGGGCGCTGGAGGCGTTCCAGCAGTTGCGCGGCACGCTGATGCGGGAGCTCGGCGTGGAGCCGTGCACCCGGATCCAGCGGCTGCACCAGGAGATCCTCAGTTCCGGCCGCGACGACGAGCGGAGTGCGGCATGACCGGTTTCGAGAGCCCCCGCACGGTCGCCGTCCTCGGCACCGGGACCATCGCCCTCGGCTGGACGGCGCTGTTCGCCGCCGCCGGCCTCGACGTCCGGATCAGCAGCACCCGCCCGGACGCCGAGGAACAGGTCACACGCGCACTTCCGCTGTACGCCCGTTCCCTGCCCGGCGGCCGGCTGCCCCCCGAACAGCTGGCCGCGCGGCTCACCTTCTGGGGCAGCCCCGCACAGGCCGCCGAGGGGGCCCAGGTCGTCCAGGAGAACGTGCTGGAGAACCTGGCGCTGAAGCAGGACGTGTTCCGCGCGGTCGCCGAAGCCGCGCCGGACGCCCTGCTGCTGTCCTCGACGTCCACGCTGCTCCCGGCCGACCTGGGTGCCACGCTCGACAAGCCGGGGCGGGTGATCGTGGGGCATCCGTTCAATCCGCCGCACATCGTTCCGCTGGTGGAGGTCGTGGCCGCCGAGGAGGCCGAGCCGGCGCGGGTCGAGGCGGTCATGGAGTTCTACCGCGCGCTGGGCAAGACACCGGTGCTGCTGCGCCGCGCCGTGCCCGGGTTCGTCGCCAACCGGCTGCAGTCGGCGCTGCTGCGCGAGAGCATCCACCTGGTGCGCGAAGGGGTCGTCACGGTGGGCGAGTTGGACGACATCGTCACCGCGTCCCTCGGCTCCCGGTGGGCGGTCACCGGCCCCTTCCGGGCCTTCCATCTGGGCGGCGGCGAGGGCGGTCTGCGCCATCTGATGGCACACCTGGGCGACGGCCTGGAACGGAGCTGGGCCGGGCTCGGCAACCCCTCGGTCGACGAGGACCTGAAGGAGACCCTCCTCGACCAGGCCGACGAGGCGTTCGGCGGGTACGACTACCAGCGGCTCGCCGCCTGGCGCGACCGGGGGCAGAACGCGGTGATCGCGGCGGTGCGGGAGTCCGGGCCGGTGGAGAGCGACGGGCCGGGGGCCTGAGGCCCAGGCAGCGATGAGGGCCGGGGCGAGCGCGCCCCGGCCCTTCGCGTCGCCCCGGTCGGTCAGCCCACGATCTCCTGGTCCTGCGTCACTTCGCGCTTCAGCGTGCGCAGTTCGCCGTCCTCACGGACGAGCACATCGCGCACCAGGCAGCTCGGCGCGATCACGGGGCGCGGCTCGCCCGGCCGGGTGGTGCCGATCAGGGCGTAGTACTCGGTGTGGACGGAGCCGTCGTCCTGCTCCCGTACGTCGAGCATGGTGAACCAGTGCCGGCGCTGCACCGGGTCGGTCCGGAAGCGCCGCTCGTTGTACGCCCGTACCTCTCTGGCGATGTTGGCCCGGCCGCGGACCGCGGGCTCGTCCGGGGAGTGCGCGAACAGCGCGTCCTCGGCGAAGGTGGCCGCGAACTCCTCGGCGCGGACGGCGTCGAGGTGGTGGACCTGACGGGCGTAGAAGAGCTGGACCTCCGCGTAGAGCCCCGACTGGGCTGTCTGCCGGACGGAGGTCGAGGGGGTGGGGCGGGCTGCGGTGCTCATGATGTCTCCTTGGATGACGGCCCCCGGCCGGGGGCACCGAATGCCGCTGCGTGGTCCTCGGCCCAGGTGCGGAAGGAGCGGGGCGCCCGGCCGGTGAGCTCCCGCACGGTCGGTACGACGGGCAGTCGGCGCTCGTGGAGGTAGCGCTCCACGTCCAGCAGGCCACGGGCGTAGGCCTCGGGCAGGAACGGGGCGACCCGGTCCACCCAGAGGTCGGGCTCCACCCGTGCCACGCTCAGCTCGCGGCCGAGCACCTCCCCGAGGACGCGCACCCGCTCGGGGACGTCGAGGATCTGCGGCCCCGAGAGCCTCAGCACCCGGGACCCGTCCGGTGGGGCGCCCCGCAGCGCGGCGGCGGCCGCCTCGGCGACGTCCCGCGGGTCGATCACCGGGACGGCGAGGTCCGGGTGGACGACGTGCACCGTGTCCCCGGCGGCCAGATCCGCGGCCCAGCCGAGCGCCTGGGTCGCGAACGGGGCGGGTCTGAGCACGGTGACCGGCACCCCGGTGGCGGTCATCCGTGCCTCGCCGAGCACATGGCGGGCGAAGAGCGGCCCGCGGTGCGCGGAGTCGGGGGGCGCGTCCGCGGAGACGACGACCAGATGACGGAGCGTCTCGGTCTTCTCCGCGGCCTGCGCGAACGCGTCCCCGGCGTCGGCGGCCAGGACGACGAAGGCGGTGGAGACGCCGTGCAGCGCCTCGGCCATCGCGGCGGAGTCGGTCAGGTCGCCCGTCACGGTCTCGTCCGCGCCTTCGGGCGGCCCGGCGCGCCCGGGGTCACGGACCAGGGCACGGACGGTGAACCGCCGACCCCCGTGGCTCTCCTTGCTTCCCTGGCCCCCCTGGCCCCCCTGGCCGCTCAGCGCCGCGACGAGGCGGCGTCCCACCGTTCCGGTGGCACCGGTGACCAGCACGGTCTCGGGCATGCGCATCCTCCCGGAGTGCGCGGCGGGCGGAGTTGCCCGCCGCCGACGCGCAACACACCAGGCCCCACTCGAAGAACACTCCAGGACCACTCAGGCCGGGCCCGGTACCCCTCCGGGAACGGGCGTCAGCTCTCCGGCTCGCCGGACGCGCCGCGCTCGTACGCCTCCATGGTCCGGACGAACACCGCCCGTTCCCGCGGGGTCAGCGGTTCGAGGGCCTTGCCCCAGGAGCTGGCGCCGCGGGCCAGCCAGCCGTTGATCGCCTCCTGGGTCTCGGGGTCGTCCGAGATGGAGACGATCGTGCGGCGCCGGTCGGCCGGGTCCGGCTTGCGCTCGACCACGCCCTGGCGGCTGAGGTCGGCGACCATCAGGCTCACCGTCGTCGGCGCCACCTGGAGCCGGGCGGCCAGCTCGTTCACCAGCGCCGGGCCGTCGAAGACCAGGTGCGACAGGAGCGACAGATGCCGGGGGGCGAGGTTGAGCGACCTCAGCCGCTCGGGGACGGTCGTCTTCTTCAGCCGCTGGGCCACGCGGGGCATCAGGACGAGCATCGCGCGGACGGCGTCGTCCCGGCTCATCTCCTCGTCACCGGCGCCGCCGTCGACCGCCTCGTCAGAGGCACCCGCCGATCCCTCGGCGCGCCGCGCCCCGCGCTGCGTTGACATCAGCCACAACCCCCAATACCTTTGCTTTCAAAGCAAATCATCTCTCCGTTCTCCACGATACCGGACACCCTCGCTCCGGGACTGATCAGGAAAGGGACGGCCGATGTCGTTCTCCGCCCCACCCGCACCGGACACGACCTCGTACAACCCACGGCGCTGGGCGGCGTTCGTCGTCACGCTGTCCGCGGCCTTCATGGACCTGGTCGACACCACGGTGATCAACGTCGCGCTCCCCTCCCTCCGCCGCGACCTGGACGCCTCCAGCACCCAGCTCGAATGGGCGGTGGCCGGGTACGTCATGGCCTTCGCGGCCGGAATGATCACCGCGGGCCGCCTCGGCGACCGCTTCGGGCGGTTACGCGTCTTCCAGGGGGGCCTCGCCGCGTTCGTGCTGACCTCCGCGCTCACCGGCCTCGCCGTCAACGCCGAGATGCTGGTCGCCGCCCGCGTCGCCCAGGGCGCGTCCGCGGCGATGATGGTGCCGCAGGTGCTGGCGATGCTCCGGGTCGAGTTCCCCCCGGAGGAGCAGCACAAGGCCGCCACCCTCTTCGGCCTCAACTTCTCGGTCGGCGGCGTCGCGGGCCCCCTCATCGGCGGTGTGATCCTCGACGCCGACCTGTTCGGGCTCGACTGGCGGCCGATCTTCTTCATCAACGTCCCCATCGGCATCGCCGCCCTGATCGGTACGTTCGTCCTGTGCCGCGACTCCCGCGCGCAGCACGCCGCCACCACCGACGTCCGCGGCCTCGCCATCGCCACCCTCGCCGTACTGGCCCTGCTCTACCCGCTGGTGGAGGGCCGCACCATGGGCTGGCCGTGGTGGACCTGGGTCCTGATGGCCGCCTGCCCCGTCCTGCTGTGGCTCTTCGGGCGGTACGAGAAGACCGTCGTCCGGCGCGGTCACGCCCCGCTCATCGACCCCGGGCTGCTGCGGGAGCGGGCGCCGATGGGCGGCCTCTCGGTGGCCGTGCTCTTCTTCGCCGGCACCGGCTACACCCTGGTGATCACCGTCCATCTGCAGTCCGGGCTCGGCTACAGCCCCCTGCACACCGCGCTGACCATGGTCCCGTTCGCCGTCGGGGTCGGGCTCTTCAGCCCGTTCGCGCCGAAGATCCGGCCCTACGGCAGGCCCGTCGCCGTCGTCGGCTCGCTGCTCGCGGCGATCGGCATGGCCGGCAACCTGCTCGCCGTGCGCTCCGCCGGTGAGGACCTGCACTCCTGGCAGCTGGTGCCCGGGATGCTCGTCACGGGCCTCGGTGTCTCCATGACCTCCGGGGTGCTCATCGCCACGGTGCTGGCCAAGACCCCGGGCCGGCTGGCCGGCTCCGCCGCCGCGCTGGTCAACACCGCGATCCAGGTCGGCGTGGCCGTCGGCATCGCCGTGGTGGGCACGGTCTTCTTCGGGTCCCTGGACGACGACGGCAAGGCCGTGGACGCCGCCGGGGCCGGGCTGCTGACCGTCGTCATCCTCTACCTGCTGGCCTCCCCGGCCGCGCTCATCCTGCCTCCGGGCCGCCTGATGTTCGCCGCCGCGGGCAACGCCAAGCCGCCGCGGCAGGCGGGCCCGGCCGACGAGGAGGAGACGAGCGGTACGGACGACGACGCGACGTCCGGTTCCCTGGCCTCCCGGCGCACGACCGACTGAGCCGCGGCGCCCGCACGACCGTACGGCCGTCTCTCCCGCACCGGAGAGACGGCCGTACGTCGTCCGGCGGCCGACAGGCTCGTCCAGCCACCGTCGAGGCAGCTTCGACCCTGGGCGCCCACGCTGCCCTCCCTTGCCGTCGCAGCAGCGTGGCGGCTCGACCGCGGGGAGGACTCCGTGTCGGAGACAACGACGTACCAGGCGCCGCTCCAGCGCCCGAACGGGCCGCGCCCGGCCCCTCTGTCCGA
The DNA here is from genome assembly GCA_013361925.1 of Streptomyces sp. GTDB lineage: Bacteria > Actinomycetota > Actinomycetes > Streptomycetales > Streptomycetaceae > Streptomyces. Next base: position 9,843 of record JABFXD010000085.1, read on the forward strand.
ACTCCCTGCCCGGCTGCCCGAGTTGGCGGCGCGGCACGCGGCGTACGCGGAGCGCGAGAAGGTGCTCCATCCCGAGGTGGCCGAGGCGCTGCGCGAGGCCGGGTTCGCGCGGCACTTCGTCCCCGCGAAGTGGGGTGGGCACGAGGGCGGTTTCGAGGACTACCTGACGGCCGTGACCGAGGTGTCGCGCCGCGATCCCTCGGCGGGCTGGTGCGCCGCCATCCTCGCCTCGCTCTCCCGGATGGCCGCGTTCCTGCCGGAGGAGGGCCGGGACACGGTGTGGGCGCAGGGCCCTGACGCCCTCGTCGTCGGCGCCCTGGTCCCCGGCGGCGCGGCGCGCATGGCCTCGGGCGGCTGGATCCTCAGCGGCCGCTGGCCCTACGTGAGCGGCGTGCACTTCTCCGACTTCGCGCTGCTCGCCGCGCAGGTCCCGCTGCCCTCGGGCCGCTCACAGGTGCGCTTCCTGCTGGTCCCGCGGGCCGCGTACGGCATCGAGCGGACGTGGGACACGGTCGGTATGCGCGGGACCGGCAGCGACACCGTCGTCCTGGACGAGGTCTTCGTACCGGAGGGCCACACCTTCCTCCAGCGGCAGTTGGCCACCGGGCGCGACCCGGGCGGCGCGGGCCCCGCCTGTCTTGAGGTGCCGCACAAGAACGTCAGCGGTCTGACCTTCGCGGCACCGGTGCTCGGTGCCGTCCGCGGCGCCCTCGACGCCTGGACGCGGACGACGGCGCACAAGCGGGCGGCGGCGCCGTCCACCCAGCCGCCCTCGGTGTCGGCCGAGCTCGACCTGGCGCACAGTTCCGCGTGGACGGACGCGGCCGAGCTGCTGCTGACCCGGGCCGCCCGCGACGCCGACCGCGGGCTGCTCGGCACGGAGCTGACCGGGGCCCGTGCCCAGCGCGACCATGTCGTCGCCGTCGATCTGCTGCTCGACGCCGTGGGCCGGCTTCAGCGCACCGGCGGCACCGGCGGCCAGTCGCTCGGCGCCGAGCTTCAGCGGTTCTGGCGGGACGCCAACACGGCGGCCGGGCACGCCGTACTCAAGTGGGAGCCCGCCGCCCGACGGTTCGGCTCGGCCCGGCTCGCGGTGCCGCTCGGCGATCTGTCCTGACCGCACCTGAGTGAGGGGCCGCCTCGATCGAGGCGGCCCCTCACTCAGGTGCGTGATCAGACGGCCGGGCTGCTCGTCACCACGTAGTCGGCGATGCGGAGTTCGGCGCCCTGGCCGAAGAGCCTGCTGCTCTCGGCGCTGTCCTCGTCGACGAAGCGCTGCTCGGCCGGCGCTCCCTGGTCCGGCCGGTAGTAGGTGGTGGCGCGGGAGAGCCGGACCAGGCCACGGCCGGTGGGCCAGGAGCCGTCCAGCAGGCTCATCAGGCCCATGCCGAAGCTCAGTTGACGCGGTTCCACCTCGGTGAGCCGGCCGCCCTCGTCGAGGGTGAGGGTCGCGCGGTCCAGGGGGTGCCCGATCCGGTCCACCGTCAGCACGGTCTCGCCGTCCAGGACCCAGCTCACCGTGCCGGCCGACCGGTCGTGGGAGATCCGCACCCGGTGCCGGTCGCCCGGTGAACGCGGGGCCAGCGGGACGGTGTTGGCGAAGGAGCCGTAGGCGCCGAGGTGGCGGCGGGAGAAGTTGGTGCGGCCGTAGAAGGCGTACACGTGCTTGTTGGTGAGCAGGAAGTCGAAGGCCACGGAGGTCTCGGGGTCGATGGTGTTGAGCATCGGGGCGGCGAGCCGGATGTCGTCGTCCGGGTCGGCGACCGCGTCCCCGAAGGGGTGGCCCGCGGTGCCGTAGGAGCGGCCCGAGATCACGGCCTCGACGGACAGGACCCGTCCGGGCTCCGTGTCGAACCCCTGGAAACCGGCCGTGGACTGGCGGTTGACGTAGGCGATCCACTTGGCGTGGTCGGCGAAGCCGGGGATGGACCCGGGCTCGCCGGTCTCCCGCGGGACGGTGCGGGTGAAGGCCGGTTCGCCGGTACGGGGATGACGGCCGCGCGCGACCAGACGCAGCCCGTCGGGACCGGTGGTGATCACGGCGTCGTTCGCGATGAGGTCGGCCGAGGCCTGGACGAACCGCCAGGGCGCGTCGGGGCCCTCGGCCCGTACGCCCTCCCGGAAGTCGTCCCGCCACAGGACGGTGGCGCGGTCGGTGGTCGGCTGGGTCATCACAACTCCCTGTCGTCGGTGGTGCGGTCCGCTGCGGACCCGGTCACGAGCGCGAGCACGGCGGCGAAGGAGTCCACGACCACCTCGGCGCCCGCCGCGCGGAGTTCGGCGGGGGTGGCGACCCCGTAGGAGACCCCGATCGGCCGCATCCCGGCGGCGCGGGCCATCTCCATGTCGGCGACCCCGTCCCCCACGACCACGCAGCGGGCCGGGGGCAGCCCGAGTCCTTCGGCGACGAGGAGGGCCATCTCGGGGTCGGGTTTGCCGTGCCGCACGCTGTCGTCGCCGGCCACGACGTCGAACAGCCCCGCGACGCCCATCAGGCCGAGGACCCGGTCGGCGGCCCGGCGCGGCTTGGAGGTGGCGACGCCGAGCCGCAGCCCCGCGGAGCGCGCGGCGCGCAGCCCCTCGACGACGCCCGCGCAGGCCAGTTCGGCCGGGCCGGTCGCCTCCAGATGGGCCCGGAACAGCTCCCGGTAGGCGGCGAGCGCCGAGGCGATCTCGGGACCGTCGGGCGCCTGGCCGAGCAGCTGGGCGAAGTTCTGTTCCAGGGGCCGCCCGACCAGCGGCCGGACGTCCGCCTCGTCCGCCGGGGCACCCCGGTCGGCGAGGATCTTCAGCATGATCGCGGTGATGGCCCTGGGGGTGTCGGCCAACGTCCCGTCGAGATCCAGAACGAGCCCACTGACCGGCACACCCCCGCTCCCCACACCACCGGCCACGGTGCTGCCGGAGACCGCGCTGCCGACTCCCACGCCGCCGGCACCCAGGCCGCCGCTCACCGCGCCGCCGGTCACCGCGCCGCCGTTTCCGTTGCCGCCGACTCCCGCGCGGCCGGTCACCGCGCCGCCGCTCCCGACGCCACCGCCTCCCGCGCCGCCGGTGCCTAGGGCGCCGGTCGCGGCGGCCCCGGTCCCC
>JABFXD010000965.1 GCA_013361925.1 Streptomyces sp.
CTCGTCAAAACTCGTCAATTTCGATGACCGGAATCGTGCGCCGCTCCGCACGATTGGTCAATACCCGAGCAGAACTGAGCATGGAAATGATTGAAGATGACGAGTACTGTTCACGGCATGCTGGCGGAACGACGACATCAACTCATCCTGCGGGCCCTGCGCTCGGGCGGCCCCGCGGCTGTGACCGACCTCTCCGAGCAGCTCGGTGTGAGCCCCGCCACCATCCGGCGTGACCTCGTCAAACTGGAGGAGGACGGGCTGCTCACCCGGGTCCACGGCGGTGCCCGTGCCGAGGAGGGCGACCAGCCCTTCGCGGAGGTCGCCGAGGTCCGGGTGGCCGAGAAGGACGCGATAGCGGCGCACGCGGCGGCCATGGTCAAGGACGGCCAGTCGGTCCTCCTCGACATCGGCACCACCGCCTACCGCCTCGCCCGCCAGCTGCACGGCCGCCGCCTCACGGTGATCACCAGCAACCTGGTGGTCTACGAGGAGCTCGCCGACGACGAGGGCATCGAGCTGGTCCTGCTCGGCGGCATGGTCCGCCGCGAGTACCGCTCCCTGGTCGGCTTCCTCACCGAGGACAACCTGCGCCAGCTGCACGCCGACTGGCTCTTCCTCGGCACCAGTGGAGTACGCCCCGGTGGGCAGGTGATGGACACGACGGTCGTCGAGGTGCCGGTCAAGCGCGCCATGATCAAGGCGAGCGACAAGGTGGTGCTGCTCGCCGACGCGGCGAAGTTCCCGGGTACGGGGATGGCGAAGGTCTGCGGTCCCGAGGACCTGGACGTGGTGGTGACGAACGCGCCGGTGGACCCGGCGACGCGGGCCTCCCTGGAGGAGGCGGGCGTCGCGGTGGCACTGGCAGGAAAGGCTCAAGTGTGAAGCTGACGATTCTGGGCGGCGGCGGATTCCGCGTGCCGCTCGTGTACGGGGCGCTGCTGGGCGACCGCGGTGAGGGGCGGGTGACCGAGGTCGTCCTGCACGACCTGGACGCCGGCCGGCTCACCGCGGTGACCCGGGTGCTCGCCGAGCAGGCCGCCGCGGTCGAGGACGCTCCCGTGGTGACCGCCACGACCGACCTCGACGAGGCCCTGCGCGGCGCCGACTTCATCTTCTCGGCGATCCGGGTGGGCGGCCTGGAGGGCCGCGCCAACGACGAGCGGGTGGCCCTCGCCGAGGGCGTCCTCGGCCAGGAGACGGTCGGCGCGGGCGGTATCGCCTACGGCCTCAGGACCGTCCCGGTGGCGGTCGACATCGCCCAGCGGGTGGCCCGCCTCGCCCCCGACGCCTGGGTCATCAACTTCACCAACCCGGCCGGTCTCGTCACCGAGGCCATGTCCCGCCACCTCGGCGACCGTGTCATCGGCATCTGCGACTCGCCGGTCGGCCTCGGCCGCCGTATCGCGCGCGTGCTCGGCGCGAACCCGCGCGAGGCCTGGATCGACTACGTCGGCCTCAACCACCTCGGCTGGGTCCGCGGCCTGCGCGTCGCGGGCCGCGACGAGCTCCCGCGGCTGCTCGCCGACCCCGAACTGCTCGGCTCCTTCGAGGAGGGCAAGCTCTTCGGCGTCGACTGGCTCCAGTCCCTCGGCGCGATCCCCAACGAATACCTGCACTACTACTACTTCAACCGCGAGGCCGTCCGCGCCTACCAGCAGGCCGAGAAGACCCGCGGCGCCTTCCTCCACGACCAGCAGGCCCGCTTCTACGACGAGGTCGGCGCCCCCGGTGCGAAGGCGCTGGACGTCTGGGACCGCACCCGCGCCGAGCGCGAGGCCACCTACATGTCCGAGAACCGGGAGACCGCCGGCGCCGGCGAGCGCGACGCCGACGACCTCTCCGGCGGCTACGAGAAGGTCGCCCTGGCGCTGATGCGGGCCATCGCCCGCGACGAGCGCACCACCCTGATCCTGAACGTCCGGAACCAGAGCACCCTCTCGGTGCTCGACAACGATGCCGTGATCGAGGTCCCGTGCCTCGTGGACGCCAACGGCGCCCACCCCGTCACCGTCGCCCCGCTGCCCGACCACGCCACCGGCCTGGTCTGCGCGGTCAAGGGGGTCGAGCGCGAGGTGCTCGCCGCGGCCGAGTCCGGCTCCCGTGCGACCGCGGTGAAGGCCTTCGCGCTGCACCCGCTCGTCGACTCCGTCAACGTCGCCCGGCGGCTGGTCGAGGGGTACCGCGAGGTCCATCCGGGACTGGCGTACCTTAGGTGACCACCTGCTGGTAAGCGCTTTCCCCCGTCTTCCCTGATCTTCCTCCTCCCTGGAGCTCTCCATGCACGACGAACGCCGACGGATCGAGGAGCGCGTAGAGCGCCTCCACACCCAGCGCATCAAGCCCGCGATCTACGCGGCCACCGTCCCCTTCGAGGTCGAGGCGTGGCAGGCGCCCGGGGAGCCGGTCTCCTTCGAGGAGGCCGCCGCCGCCCGCTACGAGCCCTTCGCCATGAACACCCCGTGGGGCCCGCCGTGGGGAACCACCTGGTTCCGGATGCGCGGTGAGGTGCCCGCCGCGTTCGCCGGGCGGCGCGTGGAGGCGGTCATCGACCTCGGCTTCGTCGGCGACTGGCCGGGCAACCAGGCCGAGGCCCTGGTCCACCTGCCCGACGGCCGGCCCCTGAAGGCGGTCAACCCGCTCAACCAGTACGTCCCGATCGCCCACCCGGCCACCGGCGGCGAGCAGATCGACTACCTGGTCGAGGCCGCCTCCAACCCCGACATCCTGGCGAACAACTTCTCCGAGCCCACCCTGCTCGGCGATGTGCTGACGGCGGGCGACAAGCCGCTCTACACCTTCCAGCGCGCCGACATCGCCGTCCTCGACGAGGAGGTCTTCCACCTCGACCTGGACATCCAGGTGCTGCTCGGCGTCATGACCCACCTCGGCGACCACGAGCCCCGCCGCCACGAGATCATGCACGCCCTGGACCGGGCCATGGACGCCCTCGACCTGGACGACATCTCCGGCAGCGCGCCGGCCGTGCGCGAGATCCTCGCCCCCGTCCTCGCCAAGCCCGCCCACGCCAGCGCCCACGTCGTCTCCGGCGTCGGCCACGCCCACATCGACTCCGCCTGGCTGTGGCCCATCCGCGAGACCAAGCGCAAGACGTCCCGCACCTTCTCCAACGTGACG
>JABFXD010000317.1 GCA_013361925.1 Streptomyces sp.
ACGGGGAAACGCAGCAACAGCCAGCACGACCGGGGGGAAAGAGGGGGGAAGCAATGCCTCGTTGGAGGGCCTTGCCGGATGAACTGGATCCGCAGGTCAGGGAGTTCGCCAGCCAGTTGCGGCGGCTCGTGGACCGCAGTGGACTGAGCATCGCGGCGGTGGCCGACCGCACGGGCTACAGCAAGACGTCCTGGGAGCGTTATCTCAACGGCAGACTGCTCGCGCCCAAGGGTGCGATCGTGGCGCTGGCCGAGGTCACCGGCACCAATCCCATTCACCTGACCACGATGTGGGAACTCGCCGAGCGTGCCTGGAGCCGCTCGGAGATGCGCCACGACATGACCATGGAGGCCATCCGCATCTCCCAGGCGCGCGCCGCGCTCGGGGAGTTCGGAGCGCCGCCGGCCAGTGCCAAGGGCGGCAAGACCGCCCGCAAGAGCGGCAGCGCCACGGCGATGCCGGGCGTGGCCGGTCCCGCGGGCGTGGCACCGACGGTGCCGCCGCAGCCGGCGTCGCCGGATGAGCGGGACGCCCGGGAAGCGCGGGAGGTGCGGGACGCCCAGGTGTCGCAGGCCGCGCAGTCCGCACCGGGCTCGCGGGGCGAGTCGGCGCAGGGGAGCCGGGAGAGCGGCGTCAACTCCTGGGGCCTCGCCGGTTACTCCGGGCCTTCGCCGACGGGCGGACGCGCCCCCGACGGACCGGCCTGGTCACCGACCGCGCAGACGCCGTACGGCGACCCCGCGCAGAGCCAGAGCACGCGCCCGGCCGGCGGGTCCGGCACCGGCGCACCCGGCCCGGCCCGGCCCGGTTCCGGCGCGCCGCGGGGCAAGCGGCGGCTGACGATGTTCCTCGCGGGCGTCGTCGGCGTGCTCGTCGTCATAGCCGCGGCCTACTTCCTCACCGACGGCGGCGGCGACAAGAAGAACGAGGGCGGCAAGGCCTCGCCCAGCCCGACCGCCTCCACTCCGGCGAACCTCCCGGCCGGGGTCAAGTGCAGCGGTGACTCCTGCACGGGCAAGGACGCGGAGAGCATGGGGTGCAGCGGCGACCTGGTGACCACCGCCAAGACCGCCACCGTCGGCACCACCGTCGTGGAGGTCCGCTACAGCAAGACGTGCGGTGCCGCCTGGGGCCGTATCACGCAGGCCGTGCAGGGGGACGCGGTCGCCGTGACCGTCGGCAAGAGCAAGCAGACCGGCTCGATCACCGCCGCCGGGGACACGATCGCGTACACGCCGATGGTGGCGGTGAAGGACGCGGGCGAGGCGAAGGCCTGCGTGACGCTGGCGGCGGGGACGAAGGGGTGCACTCCGTAGTCGCCCGCGGCTGAGAGGAAAGAATTTCGGGGCCGCAGGCATGGCCGGACGAATCGGGGGCACGCGAACCGTACCCCCACGGGAGTCCGGCCAGGTCGGTACCCCCCATACGGCGGCCGCCTCGTCCCACCTCTCCCGGACGGGCGGCCGTCGCTCTCTGCGCGGGGCGCATTTCCGGTCGGCTTCGCGGCTTTGTGTGCTGGGCCACAGGGACCCGGCCATCCGAGATCCCGGATGCGCGATAGCCTGACCGGTGGATCTCTTGATGCCAAGAGATCGATCATTTGTACGTCCCGCACCCCGGGGGCAGGGACGCCCCACCGACAGCTGTCATACGGAGAACGCCATGACCCGCACTCCCGTGAACGTCACCGTCACCGGCGCGGCCGGCCAGATCGGTTACGCCCTGCTCTTCCGCATCGCCTCCGGCCAGCTGCTCGGCGCGGACGTGCCGGTCCGCCTGCGCCTGCTGGAGATCACCCCGGCGCTCAAGGCCGCCGAGGGCACCGCGATGGAGCTGGACGACTGCGCGTTCCCGCTTCTGCAGGGCATCGACATCACGGACGACCCGAACGTCGCCTTCGACGGCACCAACGTCGCCCTCCTCGTCGGCGCCCGCCCGCGCACCAAGGGCATGGAGCGCGGTGACCTCCTGGAGGCCAACGGCGGCATCTTCAAGCCGCAGGGCAAGGCCATCAACGACAACGCCGCGGACGACATCAAGGTCCTCGTCGTCGGCAACCCGGCCAACACCAACGCCCTGATCGCCCAGGCCGCCGCCCCGGACGTACCGGCCGAGCGCTTCACCGCGATGACCCGCCTCGACCACAACCGCGCGCTGACCCAGCTCGCGAAGAAGACGGGCACCACGGTCGCCGACATCAAGCGCCTGACCATCTGGGGCAACCACTCCGCCACCCAGTACCCGGACATCTTCCAGGCGTCCGTCGCGGGCAAGCCGGCCATCGAGGCCATCGGCGGCGACGAGAAGTGGCTGGCCGAGGACTTCATCCCGACCGTCGCCAAGCGTGGCGCCGCGATCATCGAGGCGCGCGGTGCCTCGTCGGCGGCCTCCGCCGCGAACGCCGCCATCGACCACGTGTACACGTGGGTCAACGGCACCGCCGAGGGCGACTGGACCTCCATGGGCATCCCGTCGGACGGCTCCTACGGCGTCCCGGAGGGCCTGATCTCCTCCTTCCCGGTCACCACCAAGGACGGCGTCTACGAGATCGTCCAGGGCCTGGACATCAACGAGTTCTCCCGCACCCGCATCGACGCGTCCGTCGCCGAGCTGGCGGAGGAGCGCGAGGCGGTTCGCGCGCTCGGCCTCATCTGAGCCACGCGCTTCGCGTAACAAGCCTGCACGGGCCCTGTTCCGGTTTCTTCCGGGGCGGGGCCCGCGCCCGTTTTCACCGCTACCGTCAAGAACGTTACCCGCCAAGGTGATTCGGGGGGTTCGCGATGAACAGCGGATGGCACGGGAACGGTTACAGCTCGGGTTCCGACGAGCACGAGCCCAGCGAGGACAGCGGCCAGGCGGCCTGGGGAGCGCAGGGGCAGAACGGTGGCGGCGCGCTGCCGCCGTGGGCGTCGGCGGAGACGCAGACGTCGTACACCCCGCCGTGGGCCGCGCCCCCGCCGCAGCCGCACGGGCCCCCGCCCCAGCCGTACGTCCCCCCGCCCCAGCCCTATGTCCCGCCTCCGCCTCCGCCGTCTCCCGGCGGCCCGGGCCGTCTGCTGGTGGTCCTCACCGTGATGGCCGTGCTGGGCTCGGGAGTCGGGGCCGGTGTCTGGTTCCTGACCCGCGACGGCTCGG
>JABFXD010000446.1 GCA_013361925.1 Streptomyces sp.
ATTCACCTCCAGGTATGGGCGACGTCCACCACCACCCGGTCGTCGACGCGCAGGACCCGGAACGGCAGCCGGGCGCGGACGCCGAGGCCGAACTGGGTGTCGCCCTCGAAGCTGCCCACGAAGCGGGCGTCCCGGAAGGTGCGGTACCCGTCCAGGTCCACGCCGGGAAGCGGGCGGCCCACCCGGCCGGGGTAGGTGGGGGCGCCGGTGTCGATGTCGTACGCGGGTGCCGCCACCCGCACCTCCAGGACCGCTCCGCCCGCGACCGGGACGAGCCGGCCCGAGCCGTCCTGGCGGACCTGGTCGACGTACCGGACGGAATAGCCGAGGCCGGCCTTCTCGGCGCCGGGTATGTCGACGACGAGCCGGTCGTAGCAGGTGTGGTGGCCGGTCCTGGCGTTCGTCACCGAGTCCGTGGAGCCGACCGTGCGGCTCTTGTCGAGGCTGCCCCAGCCGGTGGGGCAGCTGGTGGTGGCCTGTGCGGGTACCGCGGCCACGCCGAGCGTCGCACTCATGAGGGCGACGGTGGCCCATGTCGTTCTGCTGCGTCGCATGATGTCCCCCGGGATTCATGTGTCTGTTATCTGATGAGACAACCCGGTTCGGCAAAAGGTTGCACCTTGTCCGGATACAACTTTCCGAAACATTCGGCCCTTCGATCGCATGCCTGGGTGTCGAGGGGTGGTCTTCGGCCAATTCGGAGAGGTGTGTGCGCACCCTGTTGACGCTGTGACGGCAGGCCCCTACCGTCTCGGCGAAATTCCGGAAAGTCATCGAAACTTTCGAATGGAAGGGGCGAGATGGTCACCCGCACACCCATCCTCCTGACCGTACTGGCGATGGCCGGCGTCGCCGTGCTGTCGGGCACGGCGGACGCGGCCTCCACGCTGGGGGCCTCGGCCGCTGAGAAGGGCCGCTATTTCGGCACCGCGGTCGCCGCGAGTCACCTGGGCGAATCGGCGTACGTCTCCACGCTCGACACCGAGTTCAACTCGGTCACGCCCGAGAACGAGATGAAGTGGGACGCCGTCGAGAGCACCCGCAACTCGTTCAACTTCAGCGCCGCCGACCAGATCGTCAGCCATGCGCAGAGCAAGGGCATGAAGGTCCGTGGCCACACGCTGGTCTGGCACTCCCAGCTGCCCGGCTGGGTGTCGGGTCTCGCCGCAGCGGACCTCAGAACGGCCATGAACAACCACATCACCCAGGTCATGACCCACTACAAGGGCAAGATCCACTCCTGGGACGTGGTCAACGAGGCGTTCCAGGACGGCGGCAGCGGCGCCCGACGCAGCTCGCCCTTCCAGGACAAGCTCGGCAACGGCTTCATCGAGGAGGCGTTCCGCACCGCCCGCGCCACCGACCCCGCGGCCAAGCTCTGTTACAACGACTACAACACCGACGGCGTCAACGCGAAGAGCACCGCCGTCTACAACATGGTCAAGGACTTCAAGGCGCGCGGCGTCCCCATCGACTGCGTGGGCTTCCAGTCCCACTTCAACAGCGCCTCCCCGGTCCCCTCCGACTACCAGGCCAACCTCCAGCGCTTCGCCGACCTCGGCGTCGACGTCCAGATCACCGAGCTGGACATCGAGGGCTCCGGCAGCTCCCAGGCCACCAGTTACAGCAACGTCGTCAAGGCCTGCCTCGCCGTCTCGCGCTGCACCGGCATCACCGTGTGGGGCATCACCGACAAGTACTCCTGGCGCGCCAGCGGCACCCCGCTGCTCTTCGACGGCAACTACACCAAGAAGGCCGCCTACACCGCCGTACTGACCGCACTCGGCGGCAGCGGATCCGGTGGTGGCGGTGGCGGAGGTACGGCGTCCTGCAGCGTCTCCTACAGCAAGCAGGAGGAGTGGAGCGACCGCTACAACGGCAAGGTGACCGTCACCGCGGGCAGCACCGCGATCAGCGCCTGGACCACGACCGTCACCCTGACCTCCCCGCAGAAGATCTCCGCGACCTGGAACGGGACCCCCACCTGGGACAGCAGCGGCAACGTCATGACCATGAAGCCGAACGGCAACGGCAGCCTCGCCGCCGGAGCCTCCACGAGCTTCGGTTTCACCGTCATGAAGAACGGCAGCACCGCGGCCCCCGCGCTCGGATCCTGCACGGCGTCCTGACCGACGCGCGATCACCCCGACGGCCCGGCGCGGCAGGAGAGTTCACCGCGCCGGGCCGTCGGCTCAGACGGTGCGCAGCGTCTTCCTCGCCAGCTCGAACGCCGGGAGCATGTCCTGGTGCTCCTCGGTGTCCGCGCCGCCGAGGTGGACGACGACGGGGCCGTCCGGGGTGACGACGGCGAAGGCGCTCTCCTGCTTCGTCTCGTCCAGGAGTTCGCTGGTGGCGCGGTACTCGACCGCGACACCGGGGAGGCCGCCCGTCTCGAACGCGCTGTACCGCGCCTTCTTCGCCCCGTCCTGCGCCGTGACGAACGCCTGGAGTACGGCCCGGGCGTCGCCGCCCTTGCCGGACTCGCCGGTGTAGACGCGGAGGAAGCCGAGGTGCCCGGCGGGCTTGGCGTCGATCTCGCACACCAGCGTGACCGGCCCCTGGCGCAGCAGGGACGCCATGTCCTCGTCGACCTCGGCCGTACCGCCGCCGTCCGCCTCGGCATCCGCCGCCGAGCCGTCGATGGCGTCCGCCTTCCACTCGGCGGCGAGGTCGAAGCCGACCGGCAGAAGACAGGCGGAGCCGGCCGCGCCGACCCTGCCACCGCTCCTGACCTCCTCGGAGGGGCTCGCAGAGGGGCTCGCAGTCGGGCTCGGGGACGACTCGGCGTCCGTCTCCGCGGCCCCGGAGCAGCCTGCCAACACGCTCACCAGCACGGCCGCTCCAGCCGTCCGCCACCAAGCCTTCCCCACCCCGACCAGCACCGCGCCGACTCCCCTCGGATCCCCTGCCCAAAAAATCTGATGACCGCATCCTCGCAGGTCACCAGAATGAGGCCGGACGACCCCGCCCCGAGGAGAGGTGACCGGCCATGACCGTCCCGAACGTACTGCTGTCCGGCATCGTCGGCTCCACCGCCTACGGCCTCGCCCACGCGAACTCCGACGTGGACCGCCTCGGCATGTTCGCCGCCCCCACCGAAGCCCTGCACGGCCTGCACCCGCCGAAGGAGTC
>JABFXD010000023.1 GCA_013361925.1 Streptomyces sp.
CGGGGTCGACGCCATCGCGCAGGACCTGATCGACGACCTGACCCAGGGCTGCGACCAGGCCGACGCCCTCGCCAAGGCGGTCGCCGAGGTCGAGCGGGCCAGCAGCGACTTCGTCGGCGCGGATCTCAGCACCGCCAAGCTGGACGGCGTACGCCTCGAAGGCATCCTGTGGGACGACACCACGCAATGGCCGGGGGAGTGGGAGGACCTGATCCGGCGTGCCTCCCTGCCCTCGGGCGAGGAGCGGGGTGTCCTCATCGTCGCCGCCGAACCCTCCGAGACGGTCATCCACGCCCAGGCGTGAGGGGGTTCGTTCGTCCAAGGGGTGACCGGCTTTGTCCATGGACCGGCCCGCCGTCCCGGGCGAGGGTGGATCATGAGCCGATTCGGGGTCGAGGTACGGACGTTCCACCGCAGGCCCGCCGGACGGCTGCCGCCCGGCCTCGGCGCGCTGGCGCTGGGCGGCTTCGGCATCGGCCTGACCGAGTTCCTGATCGCCGGACTGCTGCCGCAGGTGGCCTCGGACTTCGCGGTGTCCGAGGCGGTGGCGGGGCGGCTGATCTCCGGGTACGCGCTGAGTGTCGCGGTCGGCGCGGTCGTCCTCACGGCGGCGACGGCACGCCTGTCCCGCAAGCGGGTCCTGGTCGGTCTGGTGGCGTTGTTCGTCGTCGGCAACCTGCTGTGCGCCGTCGCGCCGGACTACCGGGTGATGATGCTCGGGCGGATCGTCGCGGCCCTGTGCCACGGCTCGTTCTTCGGCATCGGCTCCCTGGTCGCCCGTAGCCTCGTCGCGCCGGAGCGCAAGTCCCGCGCGGTGGCGGTCATGTTCGCCGGACTGACCCTGGCGAACGTGCTGGGCGTGCCGTTCGGCGCGCTGGTCGGCGAACGCTGGGGCTGGCGGTCGGCGTTCTGGGCGGTGACGGCGATCGGCGTGCTGGCACTGGCGGGGATCGTCGCCCTGGTGCCCGCGTGGGCGGGGCAGGTCCCGCCCACCGCCCTGCGCACCCAGCTCCGTGCCTTCCGCTCCCGGCAGGTCTGGCTGACCCTGACGGCGACCGCGCTCGGCTACGGCGGGATGTTCGGCGCGTTCAGCTATCTCGCCTACACGTTCACCGAGGTCGGCGGCTTCTCGGCGGCGGACGTCGCCTGGCTGCTGATGGTGTACGGCGTCGGCCTCGTCGTCGGCAATGTGATCGGCGGGCGAGCGGCCGACCGTGATCGCGACCGCGCCCTGCTGCTCGCCCTCCTCGGACTGACCGTCACCCTGGCCGCGTTCGGCCTGCTGGCCGCCAACGCCCCCGCCTCCGTCGTCCTGGTCTTCCTGCTGGGGCTGACCGGGTTCGCCGCCGTCCCCGGCATGATCACCCGGGTCACCGACCATGCCCACGGCGCGGCCCTCGCGGCCGGCGCCAACGTGTCCGCGTCCAACGTCGGCAACGCCCTCGGCGCCTGGCTCGGCGGAGTGGCCCTCTCGGCGGGCCTGGGGTACCGGGCACCGCTCTTCGTCGGCGCCGGCATCGTCGCTGTCTCCTTCGTGGTGATGGCGCTCGCGGCGTACACGAATCGCCCTCGTTGAATTCCTTGACGAGAATATTCGTTGTGGTGAATACTTCAGGGCATGGAACGGATCGCAGCAGCACTGGGAGACGGAGCGCGGTGGCGCATCGTCGAACTCCTCGTCGAGCGCCCCCGGTCCGTCGGTGAACTGGCGGAACTGACCGGGTTGCGCCAGCCCCAGACCACCAAGCACCTGCAGACCCTCGCCAGGGCCGGCCTCGTGAGGGTCTTCCCGCTGGGGCAACGCCGGGTCTACGCGGTCGAGACCGCCCCCCTGGCGGCTCTGGAGCAACGGCTGAGGGCCCTGGTCGAGACCGCCGGAGCACACGCGGGCGAGCGGGACGTCATCGCGCGCTACCGCGCCGCCATCGAGGCGGAGACCGCGGTGGCGGACCGGGAACGGTGGGCGGACGGACGTACGTTCTCGTTCGAGCGCGTACTCCCCGCTCCCCGGGACCTCGTGTGGCGGCACTGGACCGACGCTGGCCTGCTCGGGTCCTGGTGGGCCCCGCCGCCGATGACGATCACCGAGTGCGTCCTGGAGGCGCGGCCCGGCGGGACGGCCGTCCTCGAGTACCGGGACGCCGAAGGGCGCTACCGCTCCGAGGGCCGGGTCCACACCGCGACGGAGCGCGAGCACCTCGTGTTCGACCTCTCGGTGCTGGACCCTGCGGGCGCGGTCTCGTTCACCGGCCACTACGACCTGAGCCTCGCCGACGTCCCGGACGGGACACGGCTCCGGCTCGACCTCCGCATCACCGACACGACCGTCGAGTCAGCCCCCTACATCGCCGGGATCGGAACCGGCTGGGAGCGGGTGCTCGACAACCTCGCCGACACTCTCGGCGCGGCGCACACCACCAAGGGCACGACCGACGCACGGACCAACGGATAAGGAAGCGCAGCCATGAGCGACTCGACCGGCCGCAAGGTCACCGCGAACATCAGCCTCACCCTCGACGGACGGTTCAACGGGCCCG
The DNA here is from genome assembly GCA_013361925.1 of Streptomyces sp. Lineage (GTDB taxonomy): Bacteria > Actinomycetota > Actinomycetes > Streptomycetales > Streptomycetaceae > Streptomyces. The sequence goes on from JABFXD010000023.1 coordinate 2,538, forward strand.
GCGGGCCCGGCGACCTCGGCGCGATCGTCCCGTACGCGATCACCGAGGTCGCGCGGAACCACCTCACCCGTATCCACGAGCACGCGACGACCGTGCTGCTCGGCCGCCGCAACGCCGAGGGGTTCCTCGGCTTCTGGCCCACGGTCGCCGAGGACGACAACGCCGACCCGCGCGACCGCGGATACGCGAAATGGCTGGTCGACACCGAGAAGGTGGTCCTGTCGACCACGCTTGCCGAAGCACCGTGGAGCCGCGCCCGCGTGGTGAACGCCCCCACCGCGGACGTCCTCGCCGACCTCAAGGCCGACGGCGAGGGCGACATCCTCATCAACAGCAGCGCGAGCGTCATCAAGGCCGCCCTCGCGGCCGACCTGCTCGACCGGCTCTACCTCATCGTCTGCCCCGAGATCGCCGGAGGCGGGGAGCGGCTGTTCGACGACGGCCTGCCCGCCTCGAAATGGACGCTCACCCACCGCGACGTCGGTGAGTCGGGCGAGATGGCACTGATCTACGACCGGGTGCGCTGACCACCGCGCGCAACGAGGTGCCGGTGACCGGATCGGTCCGCCCCTGGACCCGATCCGGCCTGTCACCATCAGGCCCGCACGGTCCACGCTGGGGACATGACCCGAGCCCTGATCGTCATCGATGTCCAGGAGTCCTTCCGCGCCCGCCCGCTGTGGGAGACCATCTCCGACCCGAAGATCACCGACAAGGTGAACCGGCTGGTCCGGCTGGCCCGCGAGGCGGGGGAGCCGGTGGTCTGGGTGCTCCACTCGGAGCCCGGCAGCGCCGATGTCTTCGACCCTGCCCTCGGCCATGTCCGGCTGATGGAGGAGCTGGAGCGGCGGGACGGCGAGCCGCTCCTCCACAAGACCTCGCACAACGCGTTCACCACCACCAACCTCCAGCAGCTGCTGACCGAGCGGGGCATCCGCGAGCTCACCGTCTGCGGCATCCGCACCGAGCAGTGCGTGGAGACCACCGCGCGCGTCGCGAGCGACCTCGGCTACGACGTCACGTTCGTGGTCGACGCGACGGCGACCAACCCCATCCCGCACCGCGACGCCCCCGCCGATCTGAGCGTCGCCGACCTGCTCGCCGACCCGCGCACCCTGCCCGCCGACGAGGTGGTCCGCCGTACCGAGTACGCGCTCGCCGGACGCTTCGCCACCATCGCCACCGTCGAGGGCCTTGAGGCCGCGGCCCGGCGTCCGGCATGATGACCGGATCGTGAGCCACGTCGTCTTCTTCCTGGTGCCCGGAGTCCACCTGCTGGACCTGGCGGGACCCGCGCAGGTCTTCTCCACGGCCGCCGACTTCGGGCACCCCTACACCCTCACCTACGTCGCCGAGCGACCGCAGGTCCCCACCGCGCAGGGGCTGCCCCTGGTCGCCGGAGTCGACTGGCCCGAGCTCGGGACCGAGGACCTCGTGATCGTCCCCGGCTGGCGCGCGGTCACCCTGGCCGACTCGCCGCCGATCGGCGCCCCCGTACTGCGGGCCCTGCGCGAGCACCACGCCCGGGGCGGAACGGTGGCCAGCGTCTGCGCCGGAGCCGAGGCGCTCGGCCAGGCCGGCCTGCTCAAGGGCCGCCACTGCACCACGCACCACGACGTCCAGGACGAACTCGCCGCCCGGCACCCGGGGGCGACGGTCGTCCGCGACGTCCTGTTCACCGCCGACGACCGGGTCATCACCTCGGCGGGCATCGCCAGCGGTATCGACCTCGCCCTGCACCTGGTCGCCGGCCGGCACGGACCGGCCGTCGCCGCCAAGGTCGCCCGGGACATGGTCGTCTACGCCCGCCGCAACGGCCACGAGTCCCAGTCCAGCGCCATGTTCCGGCACCGCTCCCACCTCGACGACACCGTGCACCGCGTCCAGGACCTCATCGACGCCCGCTTCGACCGGCCGCTGCCCCTGCCCGCCCTCGCCCTGGCCGCCGGCGTCAGCGAACGCACCCTCACCCGGCTGTTCACCCGCGCCACCGGCCTGACCCCGCTGCGCTACCAGCAGACCCTCCGCCTCGAACGCGCCCAGCACCTCATCAGCCACGGCGCCACCCTCGACGCGGCGGCCCGCTCGGTCGGCTTCGAGGACGCCCGCATGCTGCGCCGGTTGCGCGCCCGGGCCGCGTAGGAACTCCCGGGCGCTAGTGGGACTCCCGGGTCACCTCCGAGCCGCTGGACCCCACCAGGAAGTCCAGGTCGGCCCCGGTGTCGGCCTGGAGCACATGGTCGACGTAGAGGCGCTCCCAGCCGCGCCGCGGGCTGGCGAAACCGGCGACGGTGGCCTTGTCGGGGGTTCTGCGGGCGAGTTCGTCGTCCGGTACGTCGACGTCGATCCGGCGGGCCTCGACGTCGAGGACGATGAAGTCCCCGGTCCGCACGAGGGCCAGCGGTCCGCCCGCCGCCGCCTCCGGTGTCACGTGCAGCACGACCGTCCCGTACGCCGTACCGCTCATCCGGCCGTCGCAGACCCGCACCATGTCCCGGACGCCCTGCTCCAGAAGTTTCTTCGGCAGCGGCATGTTCGACACCTCCGGCATGCCCGGATACCCCTTGGGCCCGCAGCCGCGCAGGACGAGGACCGAGTCGGCGTCCACCTCCAGGTCCGGGTCGTCGATACGGGCGTGGAAGTCCTCGATGCTGTCGAAGACCACGGCCCGCCCGCGGTGCCGCAGCAGATGCGGGGAGGCCGCAGCGGGTTTGACGAGCGCCCCGCGCGGGGCGAGGTTGCCGCGCAGCACCGCGATGCCGCCCTCGGCGACGAGGGGTTCGGCGCGGGTGCGGATGACCTCGGGGTCCCAGATGGGGGCGTCGTCGAGGTACTGCACGAGGGGCTCGCCGGTGACGGTCAGCGCCTGCGGGTCGAGCAGGTCGCGAACCTCGCGCAGCACCGCCAGCAGCCCTCCGGCGCGGTGGAAGTCCTCCATGAGGAACCGCCCGGCCGGCTGGAGGTCCACGAGGACCGGCACACGCGAGCCGATGCGGTCGAAGTCGTCCAGGCCCAACTCGATGCCCAACCGGCCGGCGATGGCGAGCAGATGGACGACCGCGTTGGTGGAGCCGCCGATCGCGGCCAGCGCCACGATCGCGTTGTGGAAGTTCGCCCGGGTCAGGAACGCGCCCGGCCGTCGGTCGGCGGCGACCATGTCCACGGCCAGCCGACCCGTACCGTGCGCGGCCTGGAGCAGTCGGCTGTCGGGCGCGGGCGTCCCGGCGACGCCCGGTACGACCGTGCCGAGCGCCTCCGCCACCAGTGCCATCGTCGAGGCGGTGCCCATGGTGTTGCAGTGCCCACGGCTGCGGATCATCGCCGACTCGGAGCGGGTGAACTGCTCCTGGGTGAGCGTGCCGGCCCGCACCTCCTCCGACAGCCGCCACACATCGGTGCCGCAGCCCAGCGGCGTACCGCGGAAGGTCCCGTTCAGCATCGGGCCGCCCGGTACGACGACCGCGGGCAGATCCACCGACGCGGCGGCCATGAGCAGCGACGGGATCGTCTTGTCGCAGCCGCCCAACAGCACGACTCCGTCAATGGGGTTGGCGCGGAGCATCTCCTCGGTGGCCATCGCCGCCATGTTGCGCCACAGCATGGCCGTGGGCCGTACGTTCGTCTCGCCGAGCGACACCACGGGCAGGTCCAGCGGGATGCCGCCCGCCTCGTACACACCGTCGCGGACCGAGGCGGCGACCTCGTTCAGATGCGCGTTGCAAGGGGTCAGGTCCGAGGCGGTGTTGGCGATCGCGATCTGCGGACGCCCGCTGAAGGCGTCGTCCGGGACACCGCGGCGCATCCACGCCCGGTGGATGTAGGCGTTGCGGTCCTGTCCGCCGTACCACTGCGCGCTGCGGAGCGTCACTCCGGAGCTCCCTTCCAACAATCGACACCCAGGTCTAATCTGTGGAACGCCATGGAGCATACGCAGACGTACGACGGCCCGACAGACCCCGGTGACGACGACTCCCCACGCCTGGTGGGCTCGGACCGTGTGCTCGCCGTCCTCAAACAACTCGCCCACTACCCCGACGGCGTGGGCCTCGAAGAGCTGACCCGAGTGATCGGCAGCCCGAAACCGACCGTGCACCGGGCGCTGGGCGCCCTGCGCCGGGCCGGCCTCGCGGACCAGGACGTCCGAGGCCGCTATGTGCTCGGCGACGAGTTCCTGCGCATGGCCTTCGCCCATCACGAGGCCCGCCCGGACCACGTCCGCGTCGGCCCGCTGCTCCGGACGCTCGCCGCGCGCTTCGGGGAGACCGCCCACTACGCGGTCCTCGACGGACGCGAGGTCGTCTACCGCGCCAAGGTCGACCCGCCCACCGGCGCAGCCCGCCTCACCTCCACCGTGGGCGGCCGCAACCCGGCCCACGCGACCGGCGTCGGAAAGCTGCTGCTCGCCCACGAGTTGGACACGCTCGACGCCGTACGGCACTGGATCGGCCGCACGCCACTGGAGCGCCGAACCCCGCGGACCCGGTGCACGGCCGAGGAGTTGCACCGCGACCTGGAAGCCGTCCGGCAGCGCGGCTACGCCGTGGACGACGAGGAGAACGAGACCGGCGTCAACTGCCTCGCCGTACCCCTCTACGCCACCTCACCGGCCGTGCCGTCCGGAGCCGTCAGCGTCAGCGCCCTCACCTACCGGACCCCCGTGCAGACCCTGGTCGACGCGGTGGACGAGATCCGCGCCACGCTCGGGTCCCTCGGCGATCCGCACCGCCCGCTCACCCCTGGAGACTGAAACCCCATGTACCTCATGCGTATAGGCGCGCCCGGCGCCGAGAAGCCCGTCGCCCGGATCGACGCCGACACCTACGTCGATCTCTCCGACACCGTCACCGACTTCGACGAGGCGTTCTTCGGCTCGGGCGGCATCGACCGCGTCCGCCCCGTCGTCGCCGGGCGGGTGGCCGCCGGGCAGGTGTCCCGCTTCGCCGGGGAACGGATCGGCGCTCCGATCGCCCGCCCGCACCAGATCCTGTGCATCGGCCTCAACTACCGCGACCACGCGGCCGAGAGCGGCATGGCCGTGCCCGACGAGCCCATCCTGTTCACCAAGTCGCCCAACACCCTGATCGGCCCGAACGACGACGTGCGCATCCCGCGCGGGTCCGCCAAGACCGACTGGGAGGTCGAACTCGGCATCGTCATCGGCCGCCGCACCGCCTACCTGGACTCCGTGGACGACGCCCGCGACGCCATCGCCGGGTACGTCGTCGTCAACGACGTCAGTGAACGCGCCTTCCAACTGGAGCGCGGCGGACAGTGGGCCAAGGGCAAGTCGGCCGAGACCTTCAACCCCGCGGGGCCCTGGCTCGCCACCGCCGACGAGATCGACGACGTCCTCGCGCTCGACATGTGGCTGGACGTCAACGGCGTACGCCGCCAGACCGGCAGCACCAAGACGATGATCTTCGACCCGTACTTCATCGTGCACTACCTCAGCCAGTTCCTCGTCCTGGAACCCGGTGACCTCATCAACACCGGCACCCCGCCCGGCGTCGGCATGGGCCTCACCCCGCCGGTGTACCTCCGGCCGGGAGACGTCATGGAACTCGGCATCCACCACCTCGGCACCCAGCGCCAGCACGTGCTCGCCCCGCGGTGAGCCGCCCGCCCATGCGCGCCTTCGTCCTCACCGCGCCGGGGGAGTACGCGGTCCAGGAGGTCCCGGCCCCGAAACCGGGCCCCGGCGAGGCCGTCGTCGACGTCGAACGCGTCGGCGTCTGCGGCACCGACGTCGAGTTCTTCACCGGCGCGATGACCTACCTCCACCAGGGCCACGCCGCCTATCCGATGCGGCTCGGCCACGAGTGGGCCGGGCGCGTCACGTCGGTCGGCGACGGTGTGGACCCCGCGTGGCTCGGCCGGCGCGTCATGGGGGACACCATGCTCGGCTGCGGCGACTGCCGCCGCTGCCGACGCGGCCACCAGCACGTGTGCGACACACGGCAGGAGGTCGGCGTACGAGGTGGCCGCCCCGGCGCCCTCGCCGAGCAACTGGCCGTCCCCGCCTCGTCGTTGCACGCCCTGCCCGACACCGTCGACGCCGAAATCGGAGCCCTGGTCGAACCCGGCGGCAACGCCCTGCGCGCGGCGCGGGCCACGGCCTGCGGTCCCGGTGACCGGGTGCTGATCCTCGGCCCGGGCACGATCGGCCTGCTCACCGCGATGTTCGTCCGGGCCGCCGGGGCCGAGGTCCATCTGATGGGCGCGACCGACGCCTCCCTCGCCTTCGCCCGCGCACTCGGCTTCGGGCACGTCTGGCGGGAGGACACCGTCCCCGACCTCCCCTACGACGCGGTCGTCGACGCCTCCAACGCCGCCCATCTGCCGGGCCTGGCCCTGCGGTTGGTCGAGCCGGCGGGACGTCTCGTGTACGTGGGCCTGTCCGGCGAACCCAGCCGCGTCGACACCCGCACCCTGGCCCTCAAGGACGTCACCGCGGTGGGCGTGTTGTCCGCGTCTCCCGGTCTGGAGGCGGCGATCCGGGCGTACGCGGAGGGCAGTGTCGATCCCCGCCCGCTCGTCGCCGCGACGGTCGCCCTGACCGACGTCGGCGCCGTACTCGCCGGGAAGCGCCCGGCGGACGCGGGCCTCGGCCCCAAGATCCTCGTCGATCCCCGCCGCGGCTGACGCGGTCGGGACCACCGCCGCACATACGATATGCTTGATCTTGAGCCGGTCACCGCAACTGCGGCACACCGGCACTGCGTTGGTGGTCCAAGGAAAGACGCCCCGCTTCCTGCGGGGAAATGCAGGTGCAAGGCCTGCCCGGCGCTCAGGGACTGGGGCCCGTTCCGCACAACTCGCGGAACGGGCCCTTTGTCGTGCTGCCTGCGCCGCCGCCGGCCCGCCCCCTTCAGTTCACCGAACCGAGCAGAAGGAGATAGGGCAGCACGACGGCGGGCAGGGTCAACAGCCAGGGCCTGACCGGCCGTTCGCGGCGCAGGGGGAGCAGGACGTCGGCGATCAGGACCAGCAACAGCACGAACAGGCCCGTCACGACGAGGAAGACCAGGACGGGACCGCTGTGGTCGATCTCCGGGTAGGTGCATCCGTCCAGATCGGGCCGGTCGAGGTCATCGAGGCCGCAGTGCCCGTGGGCGGCGTACCAACGGGCCGACTCCCACACGGCGATCGCCGGAACCCCGATCAACAGGTTGACGAGGAGCGGCACGCCGTACCGCCCCACGGAACGCGCCGTCACCACAGCACGCCGAAGACCATCACCGCGCCGATGACCCCCCAGAACGCGCCTCCGACGACCTTGACGAAGACCCGGCCCACCACGAAGGGAAGCCAGTCCGCGTGGGCGTCGCCCACACGTCGGGCGGGGTCGTAGGCGAGCTGGATGCGCTGGAGCGTGCGCTTGCAGGTGTAGCGATGGGTGGCGCCGTCGGCGTCGGTGTAGCCGTACACCGTCTTCTTGCCGTCCTTGCCGATCGCCTCGGCGAGGACGGTGATCCCGCGTCGGCTCAGCACGGTCCGGCGGACCGTCTCCGCCAGCCCGGCCCCGAGCATGGTCAGACCGCCCAGCAGTGGCACGATGCCGAGGACGACCCCGAGGACGCGCGAGCCATGGGCGAAGGCGACCCACCCGGCGTACCCGAGATAGGCGACGGCCAGCACCGCGACCAGCGCGATGATCGCGTACAGACCCCAGTCGTGCGACGACTCCGTGTCGGTGACCACGGCGCCGGCCCCGGGGACCCGCTCGGCGGGCAGCAGCGGGACGAGCGCGGCGACGAAGGCGGCGGTGGCCGTCGGGTTGCCGCCCTCCACCCGGTGGGCCGTGCCGTCGGTGAGCAGGATCTCGACGCTCCGCGCCTGCGCGGCACGGACGTCCTGGATCGCCGAGAGCGGGATGTCGACCTGATGGTCGGAGCGCGTGATGTGGACTCCGTCGGAGTCGAACCGGGCGCTGACACCTCGGCCGTTGAGAATCTGGGGCATGATCGTTTCGACTGCCGAGGTGGCCGAAAGGTTGTCCTGAACCAGGGGAGTTGGCCGGGTTCACGTGACCGGCCATCATCTCTTCCCGTTCGTCACGCTCCGCGTTTTGGATCATTCCTTCCCCTGCCCTGCACGACCGCTGCATCTGCGCTTCCCCGCCGCTGGCGAGAGTGGCAACAGCCGCTCCACCAAGGCGAAGCGGCCTTCAGCACAGCACCGCAAGCCGGAGGGGAACAGCACTCATGGGCACCACCGCACACCCACAGCGCAGGACCGTCGTCACCGGAGGCCTGGCCGCCACCGCCGCCCTGCTGACCGGCTGTTCGTCGGCCGCGGGCACCCCGCAGGTCACCCAGGTCGGAGCCGCGGGAGCGACCGCGACCCCCTCCGCCTCGGCGAGCACGGGCCCCTCCACTCCCTCGGGAGCCTTCACGCGGCTCATGGAGGGCAACCGGCGCTGGGTGAAGGGCGCGCTGCTCCACCCCGACCAGGACCCTCGCCGGCGCGAGGCGGTCGCCGAGGAGCAGAAGCCGTACGCCGTCGTCCTGTCCTGCATCGATTCGCGGGTGCCGCCGGAGCTGGTCTTCGACACCGGCATCGGCGACCTGTTCGTCATACGCACCGGCGGCCAGGTGGTCGCGCCGGTCGTCACCGGCTCCGTCGAGTACGGCCCCGTCACGGCGGGCACCCCGCTGATCGTGGTCCTCGGCCACCAGCGCTGCGGCGCGATCAAGGCGGCGTACAAGGCGCTGCACGACCGGACGACCCTGCCAGGCAGCCTCCAGGCGATCGCCGACTCCCTCCGGACCGCCTACGCGACGACGCTCAAGCAGAAGACCGACGACCCCGTCGACACCATGATCCGCGTCCACGCCCGGCAGACCGCCGCGGCCCTGCGCGCCAACACCTCCCTCGCCCCACTGGCGAAGCAGGGCGGCCTGGCCGTGGTCAGCGCGTACTACTCACTGGACACGGGCCGGGTCGAGGTCCTGAACGGGGCGCCCGCGACGGGACGGTGACGGTGATCGTCCTGAGGGCCGTGGAAGAGACATTCGGCCCTAGAGGTCCTCGTCGAGCGCGCGCCCCATCCGGAGGACCGCCTCGCGCAGAACGGCGGGCGCTGTCGCGAAGTTGAGGCGCACGTGGCCCTCCCCGCCGGAGCCGAAGACGTGCCCCGAGCTGAGCGCGACCCGGGCCCTGTCGAGGAAGAACTTCGCGGGCCCGGCCAGGTCGCTGACCACGCCGGGCCCGTCGCCGCCCTGGTCGGTGGGCAGCCCGAGCCGAGTGCAGTCCAGCCACGCCAGATACGTCCCCTCGGGGCGATGACATCGCACGCCGGGAAGGTGTCGCTCGGCGAGGCGACCGAGCAGGGCCCGGTTGGCGTCGAGCCCGAGCAGCAGGTCGTCCAGCCAGTCACCACCCTTGCGGAAGGCCGCGGTGTGGGCGATGACGCCGAGATGACTCGGCCCGTGGCTCACCTCCTCGGGCAGCAGCCTCAGTTCGTCGGCGGCCTCGGGGCCCGCGACGGCCAGGGCCGCCTTCAGACCCGCCAGGTTCCACGCCTTGGAGGCGGAGGCCAGCACGAACGCGTTCTCGGCACCGGCCACACCGAGGAACGGAGTGAACGTGGCGCCCGGCAGCACCAGGGGCGCGTGGATCTCGTCGGACACGACCCGTACGCCGTGCCGACGGGCGAGGCCGGCGACGGCCTCCAACTCCTCGCGGGTGTGGACGACACCGGTGGGATTGTGCGGGTTGCACAGCAGGAACACCGCGCGTCGCCGCCCCTTGCCCCGGGCCCGCACGAAGGCGTCCTCCAGCGCGTCCAGGTCGATCCGCAGATCGGCACCGAGGCGTGCCTCGACGACCTGACGGGCGTCGTGCGAGACGAACGCGTAGAACGGCGGGTACACCGGCGAACACACCACGACCGCATCGCCCGGATCGGTCAGCAGCCGCAGCACCTCGACGATCCCCAGCATCACGTCCGGCACGATCGCGGTCCGTTCCACCGCCAGCCCGTCCCACCCCCACCGCTCCGCGCCGAACGCGGCGAGGGCCTCGGCGTACGCCGTCCCGTACGGATAGCCGGTGTCGCCCAGCTCGATCGCCGACCGCAGGGCCTCGGCGACAGCGGGAGCGAGCGGCACGTCCATCTCGGCGACCCAGAGCGGAAGCACGTCCTCGGGGTGCGTGCGCCACTTCATGCTGGTCCGCTGCCGCAACTGCTCCAGGGTGAGGTGGGTGAGCGGGTCGGTCCGCCGCAGTTCCGTGCTGTCGGGGGCCTGATCCATGGGTGCGGGTCCGGGTCCGGTCATTCTGCGCTCCCTGGGAGGCGACGGGCGGGGCTGCCCGGCGCCATCGAGCCGGCCGGGGCACCGGGCAGGTACTGCTGTGCACCACCGAGCCAGCCGGGACGACCGA
>JABFXD010000458.1 GCA_013361925.1 Streptomyces sp.
GTCGGCAGATAGCCGTACGGACCCAGCTCGATCCACGCGTAGCCCGCCTCGGCGACCTCGTCCAGGAAGCGTTCCCAGGGCACCTGTCGGGGGTCGTCCGGGAACCAGACGCCCCAGGAGTCCGGGGCGGAGCCGACCCGGATGCGGTCCAGGGCGGTCACGGCCTGTCGTCCTTGGCCGTCACCACCGGCGCCTTGAGGTCGCCGGCCTCGGGAAGCTCCTCGACGTCCACGCCCCGCACCTGCGACAACTCGTGCTTGAGCGCGGCGAGTTCGGAACCGCCCGCCATGTGGTTGGTCAGCTCTTCGAGACTGACCTCGTCACGGGAGGCGTTGAGCTCCATCGTGCCCAGGCGCAGGACGCTGAAGTGGTCGCCCACCATGTAGGCGTGGTGCGGGTTGTGGGTGATGAAGATGACGCCGAGGCCGCGGTCGCGGGCGGCGGCGATGTACTTCAGCACCACGCCGGACTGCTTGACGCCGAGGGCGGCGGTCGGCTCGTCCAGGATCAGTACCCGGGCGCCGAAGTAGACGGCGCGGGCGATGGCCACACACTGGCGCTGGCCGCCCGAGAGCGTGCCGATGGGCTGTTCCATGTCGTCGAGGACGATGCCCATGTTGCGCAGCTCTTCGTCGGCGGTCTTCTTCATCCGCTCGATGTCGAGGCGCCGCAGTGGCCAGGGGCCCTTGGTCATCTCGGAGCCGAGGAAGAAGTTGCGCCACACCGGCATGAGCGGGACCACGGCGAGGTCCTGGTAGACGGTGGCGATGCCCTTGTCGAGGGCCTCGCGCGGGGTGGAGAAGCGCACCGGGGCGCCGTCGACGAGGAAGTCGCCCTCGGTGTGCTGGTGCAGTCCGGAGATGATTTTGATCAGGGTCGACTTGCCGGCGCCGTTGTCGCCGAGCACACAGGTGACCTGGCTGGGATGGACCTTGAGGTCGACTCCGTGCAGGGCGCGGATGTTGCCGTACGACTTGCCGGCGTTGCGGAGTTCGACGATCGCGCCGTCGCTCCCCTCGGGCTCGGTGTCGGCGAGGACGGCCCCGTGGGTTCCGTTGGTTGTCATCACGTCACCTCCGGGTCGCCGTACGGCTGACCCACAGATTGATCAGGACGGCGCCGAGCAGCATCACGCCCAGGAAGGCCTTGAACCAGTCCGGGTTCCAGCCGGCGTACACGATGCCCTGCTGCACCATGCCGAACATGAACGCCCCGAAGACCGGGCCGATCGCGGAGCCGGCGCCACCGGTCAGCAGACAGCCGCCGATGACGGCCGCGGAGATGTAGATGAGCTCCTGGCCGACGCCTTCGCCGGACTGCACGGTGTTGAAGGAGAACAGGTTGTGCATGCCGACGAACCAGGCACCGAACCCGACCAGCATGAACAGTGAGATCTTGGTGAAGGTGACGGGGACACCGACGGCCCGCGCGCTCTCCTTGTTGCCGCCGACGGCGAAGATCCAGTTGCCGTACCTGGTGCGCAGCAGCACCCAGGTGGCCAGCGCGGCGAAGACGAGCCAGTACACGATCGTGATCTTGATCTGTACGCCGCCGACCTCGAAGGAGGAGGCGAAGACCTTCTTGGCTCCCCCGAAGCCGTCCATGTTGCTGATGTCGTCGGTGGCCACGTTGCCGGTGACGAGCTTGGTGACGGCGAGGTTCACGCCCTGGAGGATCAGGAAGCTGCCCAGGGTGATGAGGAAGCTCGGCAGGCCGGTCTTGACGACGAGCCAGCCGTTGAGGAACCCGATGGCGAGCGACACGACCAGGGCCGCGACCACGCCCACCCACACGTTCATGGTGAGCTGGTAGGCCAGCATGCTCGCGGTGAGCGCGGAGGTGATGACCGCGACGCCGGACGAGAGGTCGAACTCGCCGCCGATCATCAGCAGCGCGACCGGCAGGGCCATGATCCCGATGGTCGACGACTGGTAGAGGATGTTGGCCATCGCGCTGCCCTCGCGCACCGGCGGGGCCGCGATCAGGAAGAACACGTAGACGGCGACGGCACCGAGGAAGACACCCACCTCGGGGCGGGCCAACAGCCGCAGCGCCAAAGGACGTTGAGCGGTCCGGCCGTCGGTCTCCTTCGGGCCGGGGGCCGGCGGTGTGGTCACCGCCGGCTCGGCGTGCTGGGTCATACGGATCACCGAGTGCCCTTCGCGGCGTACTGCGCGACCGCGTCGACGTTGGTCTTGTCGACGAAGGCGGGACCGGTCAGCACCGGCTGCTCGCCACCGCCCATGTAGTTGCCGTTGTTCTTGTAGAGCCACAGCGAGTCGACCGCCAGGTAGCCCTGGAGGTAGGGCTGCTGGTCGACGGCGAAGGCGATGGTGCCCTTGCTGATGGCGCCGGTCAGGTCCTTGTTGAGGTCGAACGTGGCGACCTTGGCCTTGCTGCCGGCGTCGGACACCGACTGCGCGGCCGTCAGCGCGAAGGGGGCGCCGAGGGCGACGACGTAGTCGATGGACTTGTCCTGGCTGAGCTTGGCGGTGATCGTCGACTTCACGGACGGCATGTCGGTGCCGTTGACGTTCAGCGTCTGGAGCTTGCCGTCGAAGGTCTTCTCGACGCCGTCGCAGCGCTGGGTCAGACCGATGTTGCCCTGCTCCTGGATGACACAGACGGCGCTCTTCGCGCCCTCGTCGTTGAGGCGCTTGCCGAGGGCCTCACCGGCGACCGTCTCGTCCTGGCCGAAGAACTCCAGCAGACCGAGCTTCTGCCATTCACTGACACCGGAGTTGAGGCCGACGACGGGTATGTTCGCGGCCTTCGCCTTGGCGACGACGTCCTTCATGGCGTCCGGCTTGGCGAGGGTGACGGCGATCCCGTCGACCTTCTGGTCGATGGCGTTCTGCACCAGGTTGGCCTGGGCGCCCGCGCTCGGGTCGTTCGAGTAGATGAGCTTGACGTTGTCCTTGGCGGCGGCGGCCTCGGCGCCCTTGCGGACGATGTCCCAGAAGGTGTCACCGGCCGACTGGTGGGTGACCAGCGCGACCGTCATACGCGGCGTGCTGGCCTTGCCGGCGGAGGCGCCGTCCGCGCTCTCCTCCGACTTCTTGCCCCCGGAGCTGCTGGAGCAGCCGGCGAGGGTCAGGGCAGCCGCCGCGGCGAGCGCCACAACTGGGGCGAACCGGCGGGACTGGGAGCGAGAAGAGCGGTCCATCTTTCCTGCACCTCACTGTGCTCACGGGGGAAAGGAAGAGAGATCTCGGTGATCCGAGGCCCGGGATCTTGGCATGTCCGGGTCGCGAGCCGCAAATACGGCGGTTGTGCGTACGGCGGTTGTACTGGGACGGAATCCAATCCCTGGTCCCGTCCGCTGTCAATACTTTGTTAAGACATCATTTCACGAACAGGTCCGAATGTAAGTACAAACCATTGACAGCATCACCTCCTGCGGCCTACACCTGAGAGTCGCAGGCCCCCACGGGGCCCGCACGTCCAGCGGAGTCCGAGGAGCGTCGCGCATGACCGAGTCAGCCCAGCCCTTCGACTTGATCACGATCGGTCGCACAGGTGTCGATCTTTATCCATTGCAGTCGGGCGTGCCGTTGAGCGATGTGCAGACCTTCGGGAAGTTCCTGGGCGGTTCTGCGGCGAACGTGGCCGTCGCGGCCGCCCGGCTCGGCCGTTCCACCGCCGTCATCACCCGCACCGGCGACGATCCGTTCGGCACCTATCTGCATCAGGCGCTCAGGGAGTTCGGCGTCGACGACCGCTGGGTGACCCCGGTCGCCGGCCACCCCACGCCCCTGACCTTCTGCGAGATCTTCCCGCCGGACGACTTCCCGCTCTACTTCTACCGTCGGCCCAAGGCCCCCGACCTGGTGATCCACACCGACGAGCTGGACTACTTCGCCGTCCGCTCGGCCCGGATCTTCTGGATCACCGGCACCGGTCTGAGCGAGGAGCCGAGCCGCTCCGCGACCCTCGCCGCCCTCAAGGCCCGCGCGAAGGCCGACACCACGGTCTTCGACCTCGACTGGCGGCCCGCCTTTTGGACCGACACAGCCTGGGGGGACCCCGAGGAAGCCCGCCCCTACTACGCCGAGGCCCTCCGTCACGCGACCGTCGCCATCGGCAACCTCGACGAGTGCGAGATCGCCACCGGAGTCCGCGAACCCCGCGCCTGCGCCGAGGCGTTGCTGGCGGCCGGCGTCGAACTCGCCGTGGTCAAGCAGGGCCCCAAGGGGGTCCTCGCGCTGCACCGCGACGGCCGCTTCGCCGAGGTCCCGCCGGTGAGCGTCGAGGTCGTCAACGGCCTCGGCGCCGGCGACGCGTTCGGCGGCGCGCTCTGCCACGGCCTGCTGTCCGGCTGGGACCTGGACCGCACCGTGCGGTACGCCAACGCGGCCGGCGCCCTCGTCGCCTCCCGGCTCGCCTGCTCCGCCGCGATGCCGACCCGGTCGGAGATCGAGGGCCTGCTGAGCGGAGCACCGTCGTGAGCGCCACGGCCACCCCATGAACCGTCCCGCCCCCCGCCTCCCCCGCCTTCCCCTCCACACATCCCTGGAGCAGTCCTGATGACCACCCCCACCCGCCGCCTGACCGTCGCGCAGGCCCTGGTGCGTTTCCTGTCCGTCCAGTACACCGAGCGCGACGGAGTACGGCATCGGCTGATCGCCGGTACATGGGGCATCTTCGGGCACGGCAACGTGGCGGGCGTGGGACAGGCCCTCCTGGAGGCCGGCGAGGACGCGATGCCCTTCCACCAGGGCCGCAACGAACAGGCCATGGTGCACGCGGCCGTCGGCTACGCCCGCCAGCTCGACCGGCTCTCCGCGCAGGCCGTGACGACGTCCATCGGTCCCGGCGCCACCAACCTGGTCACCGGCGCCGCCCTCGCCACCATCAACCGCCTCCCCGTCCTCCTGCTGCCCGGCGACTACTTCGCCTCGCACGCCCCCGACCCGCTGCTCCAGCAGCTGGAGCACCCCACCGAGGCCGACGTGTCGGTCAACGACACCCTGCGCCCGGTCTCCCGCTACTTCGACCGGATCACCCGCCCCGAGGCCCTGATCCCGTCGGCCCTGAACGCCATGCGGGTCCTCGCCGACCCCGCCGAGACCGGCGCCGTCACCCTGGCGCTCCCCCAGGACGTGCAGGCGGAGGCGTACGACTGGCCGGAGGAGTTCTTCGCCGAGCGCGTGTGGCACGTACGGCGTCCCACGCCCGACCCCTATGAGCTGGCGGAGGCCGTGGCGGCGATCCGGGCCGCCGAGCGTCCGCTGATCGTCGCGGGCGGCGGGGTGCACCACAGCGGGGCCGAGGCGGCGCTCAGGGCGTTCGTGGACGCCACCGGCGTGCCGGTCGCCTCCACGCAGGCCGGCAAGGGCTCCCTGCGCCACGACCACCCGGCCGATCTGGGCGGCATCGGCCACACCGGCACGGCCGTCAGCGACGACCTCGCCCGTACCGCGGACCTGGTGATCGGCGTCGGCACCCGGTACACGGACTTCACCACCGCCTCCGGCACCCTCTTCCTGAACCCGGACGTCCGGTTCGTCAACCTCAACATCACCGCCTTCGACGCCCACAAGCTGGCGGCCCGGACCCTGGTGTGCGACGCCCGCGCCGGGCTGGCGGCGTTGACAGAGGCGTTGGACGGTCATCGTGTGAACTCGGCTTACGAGGACGAGTACCGCGCGGGCAAGGACCGCTGGAACGCGGTCGTCGACACCGCTTTCACCGCCGCCGACGAGAACGCCGTACCGACCCAGACCCAGGTGCTCGGCGCGCTGGACGCGGTCGTCGGCGACGACGACGTGATCATCAACGCGGCCGGCTCGCTCCCCGGCGACCTGCACAAGCTGTGGCGCGCCCGCAGTCCCCGCCAGTACCACCTGGAGTACGGCTACTCCTGCATGGGCTACGAGATCCCGGCCGCGATCGGCGTTCAGCACGCCACCCCCGACACCCCCGTGTGGGCGCTGGTCGGCGACGGCACCTATCTGATGATGCCGACCGAGATCGTCACGGCCGTCCAGGAGGGCCTGCCGATCAACCTCCTCCTCATCCAGAACCACGGGTACGCCTCCATCGGCGGCCTGTCCGAGTCGGTCGGCGGCGAGCGCTTCGGCACCGCCTACCGCTACCGCGCCGCCGACGGCACCTTCTCGGGCGCCCCGCTCCCCGTCGACCTGGCCGCCAACGCGGGCAGCCTCGGCATGGACGTGCTGCGCGCCAAGACGGTCCGTGAACTGCGGGACGCGCTCGCCGCGGCACGCGCCTCCGACCGCCCGGCCTGCGTCTACGTGGAGACGGACACCGCCACCCCGACCGCTCCCCCGGCCGAGGCCTGGTGGGACGTGCCGGTGGCCGAGACCGCGTCCCGCGAGGCCGCCGTACGGGCGAGGGCGGAGTACGACCGCGAGGTCGCCACCCGCCGCCCCCACCTGTGACGCCCCGCACCCGCACCACCCAGGGAGGTACCCCCATGGCGAAGACCGGCGGTCGTCCGCGCACCGCTGCCGCTGCCGCTCCCGCGCTCGACTCCCTGGACTTCGCCCTGGACCGGGGCAGTCCGGTGCCGCTCTACTACCAGCTCGCCCAGCAGCTGGAGGCGGCGATCGAGCACGGAGCCCTCGCCCCGGGCAACCTCCTGGGCAACGAGATCGACCTCTCCGTACGCCTCGGCCTGTCCCGTCCGACCGTCCGCCAGGCCATCCAGACCCTGGTCGACAAGGGGCTGCTGGTGCGGCGGCGCGGGGTGGGCACGCAGGTGGTGCACAGCCAGGTCAAGCGCGGCCTCGAACTCAGCAGTCTCTACGACGACCTGGAGGCGGCCGGACAGGGGCCGACCACGACGGTGCTGCGCAACGAGCACGTCCCGGCGACCGCCGACGTCGCCGCCGCCCTCGGTATCGCGGAGGGCGCCGACGTCGTCGTACTGGAACGGCTGCGCGCCACGCACGGCCAGCCGGTCGCGTTCCTGTGCAACTACCTGCCCGCGACGCTCCTCGAACTCGACACCGCCAGGCTGGAGTCGACGGGCCTGTACCGGATGATGCGCTCGGCGGGCATCACCCTGCACAGCGCCCGCCAGACCATCGGCGCCCGCTCGGCCACGGCCGAGGAGGCGGCCCGCCTCGACGAACGGGAGGGCGCCGCGCTGCTGACGATGCAGCGCACGGCGTACGACGACACGGGCCGCCCGGTGGAGTACGGCACGCACATCTACCGGGCGTCCCGCTACGCCTTCGACTTCCAGCTGCTCATGAGGACTTAGTGGGCGGCGTCCAGGCGGGCCCGCTGGTCCTCCGTCAGTTCCAGGTCGACGGCGGCCAGGTTCTCCTCCAGCTGGGTCAGGGTGGAGACGCCGGCCAGCGGGAGGATCGGCAGGGGGCCGCCGATCTGCCAGGCGAGGACCACCTGGTTGACGGTCGCGCCGGTCTCCCGCGCCACCTCCCGCAAGACCGTGAGCCGGGCTGGGGTGCCCGGGTGGTCGAAGTCGGCCGGGAGGCGGTCCGGGTGGGTGTAGGCGCCCTTGAGGAGAGGTGAGTAGGCGACCAGGGTGAGGGCGGGCTCCTCGCGCAGATAGGAGAGGAGCTCGGGACCCGCGTGGCCGAGGCTGCCGTCGGGCCAGAAGTCGTCCGGCACGTCGAGGCGGGGCCGCAGATGGCTGTGGGCGTACTGGAGCACCTCATAGCCCGGCAGTCCCGCCGCGGCGGCGATCGCGCGGGCCCGCTCCACCCGCCACACGGCGTGGTTGCTGACGCCGAGCAGTCCGACCGTGCCCTCGGCGACGAGTTCGGCGAAGCCCTCGACCGTCTCCCGCAGGGGTACGTCGTAGTCCTCGATGTGCGCGTAGAGCAGGTCCAGCTTCGCCACGCCCAGCCGTTCCCGGCTGCGCTCGGCGGACTCCCGGATCACCTTCGCCGAGAGGCCCTCCGCGTTGTCGACGTAGCTGGTGCCCGGTGCCAGGGGGCGGGCGCCAAGCTTGGTCGCGATGAAGATCTCCTCGCCGATGCCCCGGCTGCGCCGCCAGCGGCCGAGGAGTTCCTCGCTCTGGCCGCCCTGGCCGCCGTCGACCCAGAAGGCGTAGTTGTCGGACGTGTCGATGAAGTTGCCGCCCGCCTCGACATAGCGGTCCAGGAGAGCGAAGGACGTCTCCTCGTCCGTACGCGAGCCGAACAGCATGGCACCGAGGGCGAGGACGCTGACCTCGCGGCGGTTCTTCGGATCGGTGCCGATGGTGCGGTACTTCATGGGGCTCCCCTCCCGTTCGCACCCGTCTTGTCGGGTACGAACGGGAGTCTTCACGCTGGAGCGCACTTCAAGTCAAGCGGCCGTGTCACGAGGTGGCGAACGGGCCTTCCAGCGCGGCCCATTGGAGCAGCATGATCGTCTTGGCGTCGGCGATCTCGCCGGTGCGGATCATCTCCAGGGCCCTGCGGAAGGGCAGTTCGAGGATCTCGATGTCCTCGCCCTCCTCGTCGAGGCCACCGCCCTCGTGGGTGCGGGTGGCGGCGCCGTAGGAGGCGGCGTAGAAGCTGACGCGCTCGGTGACGGAACCCGGGCTCATATAGACGTCGAAGACGTGCCGGACCTCGCCGATGGTGTGCCCGGTCTCCTCGACCACCTCGCGCCGGACCGCGATCTCCGGGTGCTCGTCCTCGTCGTCGAGCAACCCGCCCGGCGTCTCGACGAGCATGCCGTCCGGGTGGCCGTTGACGTACACGGGGAACCGGAACTGCCGTGTGAGCAGGACGGTTTCGCGTTCGGCGTCGTAGAGGAGCATGGTGGCGCCGTTGCCGCGGTCGTGCGTCTCGCGCTGCTGGGTGCTCCAACTGCCGTCGCCGCGCTGGAAGTCGAAGGTGGTGGCCCGCTCGACGTACCAGTGGCTGGACAGCAGCTTCACGTCACGGACCTTCACCCGGGGGTTGCCGGTCAGATCGAGGCCGGTGCGGTCGAGTCCGGTGCGGCCCCGGCCGTCGGGGGTGTCGGCACCCGCGGTCATCGGGCACCGTCCGGAACGGAGAGGAGGAGCGAGTTGGTCATGAACGCCTTCTATCATCCCCCGGTACCGCAACGGCGGCGGTGATCCGCCGTACGGCGGCGGACACCATCTCCGCAAGGACCCGCGGTCCCTCCTCGGCCGTCGCCCCGGCCGGATCGCCGAGCACCCCGGACGGCGAGACGGCACGGACACCCCGGCCACCAGGTCCGGCATCAGGGCGGCGATCGGCCCGATGTCACCGGGCGCGGCCTCGGTGGGCCGTACGGACCCAGATGCCGGGTGCAGCATCAGCGCGGTCTCCGCGACGGCCGGACCGTCGACGAGCCGCAGTCCGCCGCCGCGGCCGTACGACCGGCGTGCGCGTCCCCGCCGGGCACCGCGCACGGCACCCAGTCGACGGCGTGACCCTCCTCCCGGGGCTGTCCGACGGAGCCGCGCAGGGTGGCGACGTTCCCGGCTGGAGCACGCCGCGCTGGTGTCCGCCGCTCCTGGGGGCCCCTCTGTCCGAGGCGTTGGCGCGGCCCTCGGCCGGCCTGGTGACGGCGAGCTGGATCGAGGGGTCGAAGTGTGGGACGCGAACATCGGAATGTGACCCGGTCGCGAGCACGCAGGGTCGCATTGTGTTACGCTCACAGAGTTGCAGTTGTGGTACCCATGAACCTATGTGCGCCTGACGGGAATGTTTCTCCTTCAGGCGCATTAGTTGTTTTACCGGCATTTCCGGATGGGGCCTCTGCTTACAGATTGCCTACTGAAGGAGATAGTCATGGCACAGGGAACCGTGAAGTGGTTCAACTCGGAAAAGGGCTTCGGCTTCATCGAGCAGGACGGCGGCGGCCCGGACGTCTTCGCCCACTACTCGAACATCGCCACCCAGGGCTTCCGTGAGCTCCAGGAGGGCCAGCGGGTCTCCTTCGACGTCACGCAGGGCCAGAAGGGCCCGCAGGCGGAGAACATCGTCCCCGCCTGATCGCCGGACGCGTATTCCGCTCACCGGGGTCCGCACCGTCTTGGTGCGGACCCCGGTTTGTGCTGTTTCCAGGAAGGCAGACCCCCGCATGTCCCGCAGGCCCCAGAAGTCCAATCGGCGCGCCTCGTCCCCCTCATCCTCCGTGTCGCCCTCGCAAGAGTTCCGGCTGCCGGAAAGCACGACACCCGCACTTCCCGCCGTCGAGGACTTCGCCGACCTGGACATGCCCGCGGGGCTGTTGAAGACGCTCACCGCGCAGGGCGTGACCACCCCGTTCCCCATCCAGGGCGCCACCCTGCCGAACTCGATCGCGGGCCGTGACCTGCTGGGGCGCGGACGCACCGGCTCCGGCAAGACCCTCGCGTTCGGCCTCGCGCTCCTGGCCCGTACGGCCGGACAGCGCGCGCAGCCCAAGGCGCCCCTGGCCCTCGTGCTGGTGCCCACCCGGGAACTGGCCCAGCAGGTGACCGACGCGCTCTCGCCCTACGCGACGGCGGTCAACCTCCGGCTGGCCACCGTCGTCGGCGGACTCTCCCTCACCAAGCAGGCCGCCACGCTGCGGCGCGGCGCCGAGGTGCTGGTGGCGACCCCGGGTCGGCTCAACGACCTCGTGGAGCGCGGGGACTGCGTCCTCGACCAGGTCGCCATCACGGTGCTGGACGAGGCCGACCAGATGACCGACATGGGCTTCCTGCCGCAGATCACCAAGCTGATCCAGCAGGTCAGGCCCGACGGACAGCGCATGCTGTTCTCGGCCACGCTGGACCGCAACATCGACCGTCTTGTGCAGCGGTTCCTGACCGACCCGGTGGTGCACTCGGTGGACCCGTCCGCGGGCGCGGTGACCACCATGGAGCACCACGTGCTCCATGTCCTGGACGAGACCGACAAGAAGGCCGTCACCACACGTATCGCGGCCCGTGACGGGCGCGTCATCCTCTTCCTCGACACCAAGAGGTCCGCGGACCGGCTCGCCAAGCGGCTCCTGTCCGTCGGCGTGCGCGCGGCGGCCCTGCACGGCGGGCGCTCCCAGCCGCAGCGCAACCGCACCCTTGAGCAGTTCAAGAACGGCGAGGTCACCGCCCTGGTGGCGACCAACGTCGCGGCCCGCGGCATACACGTCGACGACCTCGACCTCGTCGTGAACGTCGATCCGCCGACCGACCACAAGGACTACCTCCACCGGGGCGGCCGCACGGCTCGCGCCGGCGGTTCCGGCAGTGTGGTCACGCTGGTCCTGCCCGACCAGAAGCGGGACGTCACCCAGCTCATGTCAAACGCGGGCATCCGGCCCCGGACGGCCCGCGTCACGTCGAGCGACGCCGCGCTGACCACGATCACCGGCGCCCGCGAGCCCTCCGGCGTCGCCGTCACCATCGAGGTCCCGCAGCCCACCGCGCCCTCGGCGTCCCGCCCGGCCCGGAAACCCGCCAACAAGTCCGGCGCGAAGCCCGCCGCCAAGTCCGGCACCAGGTCCGGCGCCAAGCCGCCGGAAGGGCGCTCCAACCGCCGTCGCCGGACCGCCGGCGAGGCCCCGGCACCGTCGGGCGGCACCGGCCGGACGGGGAGCGAGGGCGCCGGTCGCCGCTCCGCACCCGCGGCGAAGACCTCCGGCCAACCGACCCGTACGTCGGGCGGTCGCCGCAGGGCACCTCGCAGGGCCGCGGGGGCCTGAGAGCGGGAGAGGTCGGCGGAGCCTCGCGATGTGCGCGAGGCTCTGCGACCCTTGAAGCAGCGGGTCGAAGTCCTCGGGGCATGAGTGTCCACGCTCTGGAGGACCCATGTTGAGCAAGGACAAGAAGAAGGTCCAGACCACTCGCGCCTGGACCGGTCTGCTGGTCGTGGTCGTCGGCGACGTCGGTGTGGCACTGGCCGCCACACTCGTCGCACTGCATGTCACCGATGACGCTCAGGCGGTCGCCATTCTCACCAGCGCGTTCACCGCGATAACGGCGATATCCACCGCCTATTTCGGCATCCGGGCGGCTGCGAACGCGGCCCAGAGCGCGGTGGACGCGGCCGGCGACGGCCAGAAAGACGCGGCTTCCGCGGGTGCGGACGCGCCACAAACGATCAAGGGCCCCGGCTCACCCAAGTGATCCAAGGCCCTGATCTGCGACTACGGAGAAGACTCCGGTCGGGACGACAGGATTTGAACCTGCGACCCCTTGACCCCCAGTCAAGTGCGCTACCAAGCTGCGCCACGTCCCGGTGATATGCGCGGCGAAACCGCGTGATCACGCGTTGAGTACTTTACCCCACGCCGGGGACCGCTTCGAAGAGGGCCCGGTGAGCGGGGCTCGGGGCGCGCGGGAGAATCGGCGTATGGGCAGCACATCCTCAGGACGGCCGACCGGGGCACGGGACCGCGACGACGAGGGCCGGGCTCGCAACGCCCGGCCCCGGGACGGGCTCGGGCGGCCCCTGCCGTACGGAGCGGACGGGGTGGCTCGGCAGCCCGAGGGGGTGGTGCGGACGCCGGAGCAGTCCGTCGTGGAGGCGCAGGAGCTGCTGGACGCGGGGAAGCCCTTCCACGCGCACGAGGTGTTCGAGGACGCCTGGAAGGCGGGGCCCGAGGAGGAACGGGAGTTGTGGCGAGGACTCGCCCAGCTCGCGGTGGGGCTCACGCACGCGGCGCGCGGCAACGTCACGGGCGGGGCGCGGCTGCTGCGGCGCGGCGCGGGCGCGGTTGAGGCATGGGGGTCACCTGCGGGGGCGGGGCGGCCGCAACCCTACGGCATGGATCTCGCCGGTCTCGCCGCATGGGCGCGGGAGCTGGCCGAGGACGTCGAGCGGTACGGAGGGAGCGTGGACGCGGAGGCCCGGGCACCCCGGTTGCGGGCGTGACGAGGCCCGGGCACCCCGGTTGCGGGCGTGACGAGGCCCGGGCACCCCGGCTGCGGGCGTGACCCGGGACGCGGTGCCGTCACTGTCAGTGGCGTACGGCAGACTCGGGGCGTGCGAAAGATTCATGTCATCGGTATC
>JABFXD010000288.1 GCA_013361925.1 Streptomyces sp.
GTGAGCTGTACGTCGTCCTGTCCGAACGGCAGCCGTTCGCCCGCCGCCACCCGCAGCTGCCACTCCACCAGGTCCAGGCCGGTGATGAGTTCGGTGACCGGGTGTTCCACCTGGAGGCGGGTGTTCATCTCCATGAAGTAGTAGGAGGCGGGGTCGTTGCCGGGGACGATGAACTCCACCGTGCCCGCGCCCCGGTAGCCGCAGGAGCGCGCCGCCTGGACCGCCGCCTCGCCCATCGCCGCGCGCGTGGCCTCGTCCAGGAGGACCGACGGGGCCTCCTCGATGATCTTCTGGTGGCGGCGCTGGAGGGAGCACTCGCGCTCGCCGAGGTGGACGACGTCGCCGTGCCCGTCGGCCAGGACCTGGATCTCGATGTGCCGGGGACGGTCGATCCACCGCTCCACCAGGAGCGTGTCGTCGCCGAAGGAGGCGCGGGCCTCGCGGCGGGCGGCGGCGATCTCGTCGTCCAGCACCGACAGATCCCGCACCAGACGCATGCCCTTGCCGCCACCGCCGGCGCTCGGCTTCAGCAGCACCGGGGCGCCCAGGTCGCGAGCAGCCGCCGCCAGTTCCGGGTCACGGCCGCCGGGCACCACCGGCACCCCCGCCGCGTCCACCGTCTCCTTGGCGCGGATCTTGTCGCCCATGAGGGCGATGGCCTCGGCGGGCGGGCCGATGAAGGCCAGCCCGGCGTCGGCGCACGCGCGCGCGAAGGCCGCGTTCTCGGCGAGGAAGCCGTAGCCGGGGTGGACGGCCTGGGCGCCCGTCGCCGCGGCGGCCTCCAGCAGCCGCTCGATCGACAGATAGCTCTCGGCGGCCGGTGCCGGGCCCAGTCGTACCGCCGTGTCGGCCTCCCGGACGTGCCGGGCGTCCGCGTCGGCGTCGGAGAAGACGGCGACGGAGCGCACGCCCAGCGCGCGCAGGGTCCGGATGACGCGGACGGCGATCTCGCCGCGGTTCGCCACAAGAACGGTGTCAAACATGGGTCCTCACATCCGGAAGACGCCGAACTGGGGGTCACCCAGCGGGGCGTTCGCGCAGGCGGTCAGGGCGAGACCCAGCACCTGGCGGGTCTCCAGGGGGTCGATGACCCCGTCGTCCCACAGGCGGGCCGTCGCGTAGTAGGCATTCCCCTGGTGGTCGTACTGCGCACGGATCGGGTCCTTGAAGGCCTCCTCGTCCTCCGCGGGCCAGTTCTCGCCGCGGGACTCCAGCTGGTCCCGCTTGACGGTCGCGAGGACCGACGCGGCCTGTTCGCCGCCCATCACCGAGATCTTGGCGTTGGGCCACATCCACAGGAAGCGGGGGGAGTAGGCCCGGCCGCACATGGAGTAGTTGCCGGCGCCGTACGAGCCGCCGACCACCACCGTCAGCTTCGGCACGCGCGTGCAGGCCACGGCCGTGACCATCTTCGCGCCGTGCTTGGCGATGCCACCGGCCTCGTACGAACGCCCCACCATGAACCCGGAGATGTTCTGCAGGAACACCAGCGGGATGCCGCGCTGGTCGCACAGCTCGATGAAGTGGGCGCCCTTCTGGGCGGACTCGGAGAACAGGATGCCGTTGTTGGCGACGATGCCGACCGGGTGGCCGTGGATCCGGGCGAAGCCGGTGACCAGGGTCTGCCCGAACTCGGACTTGAACTCCGAGAAGCGCGAGCCGTCGACCACGCGCGCGATGACCTCGCGTACGTCATAGGGGGTGCGGGAGTCGACCGGGACGGCGCCGTAGAGACCGTACGGGTCCACCTTCGGTTCCACGGCCGGCTCCACGGACCACGGGAGCGTCCCGCGCGCGGGGAGCGTGGCGACGATGTTCCGCACGATCCTGAGGGCGTGGGCGTCGTCCTCGGCGAGGTGGTCGGTGACGCCGGAGACCCGGGAGTGGACCTCACCGCCGCCCAGCTCCTCGGCGGTGACGACCTCTCCGGTGGCGGCCTTCACCAGGGGCGGGCCGCCGAGGAAGATCGTGCCCTGGTTGCGGACGATCACGGCCTCGTCGCTCATCGCGGGCACATAGGCACCGCCCGCCGTGCAGGAGCCGAGGACGGCCGCGATCTGGGGGATGCCGGCGCCCGACATCCGGGCCTGGTTGTAGAAGATCCGCCCGAAGTGCTCGCGGTCGGGGAAGACCTCGTCCTGCATGGGCAGGAAGGCCCCGCCGGAGTCCACCAGATACAGACAGGGCAGCCGGTTCTCCAGGGCGACTTCCTGGGCGCGCAGATGCTTCTTCACCGTCATCGGGTAGTACGTGCCGCCCTTGACGGTCGCGTCGTTGGCGACGATCACGCACTCGCGCCCGCTGACCCGCCCGATCCCGGCGATCACACCGGCGGCCGGGGCCTGCCCCTCGTACAGCCCGTCGGCGGCGAGCGGGGCCAGCTCAAGGAAGGGCGAGCCCGGGTCGAGGAGGGTGTCCACACGGTCGCGCGGCAGCAGCTTGCCGCGCGCGGTGTGCCGGGCACGCGCCTTCTCACCCCCGCCGAGCCGAGCGGCGGCCAGCTTGCCGCGCAGCTCCCCGACGAGTGCGAGGTGCGCTTCCTCGTTGGCCCGCCAGGCCTCCGACGCGGGTTCTGCCGCGCTCGTCAGCTCCGGTGCCTCGTGCATCCTGCGGTCCCCTCACCCAGTGGTCGACTGTTAATGAGCGTTAACCATTTCCTTCAGGTTAACGACCGCTAACCTCCCTGTCTAGAATTGCTTCCATGGCCACCAGAACCGACGCCCCCACCCGGCGCGAGCAGATCCTCAAGGAGGCCGCGCGCCTCTTCGCCGAGCGCGGCTTCCACGGCGTCGGCGTGGACGAGATAGGGGCCGCCGTCGGCATCAGCGGCCCCGGCCTCTACCGGCACTTCGCGGGCAAGGACGCGATGCTGGCGGAGCTGTTGGTGGGGATCAGCGAGCAGCTGCTGCGGGGTGCGCGGCGGCGGCTGGCCGAGGCGGACGGCTCCTCGGCGGCGGACGTCCTCGACTCCCTGATCGAGGGCCACATCGACTTCGCCCTGGACGACCGCCCCCTCATCACCCTCCACGACCGCGAGCTGGACCGCCTGCGCGACAGCGACCGCAAGCTGGTCCGCCAGCTTCAGCGGCAGTACGTGGAGCTGTGGGTGGAGGTCGTCCGCGAGGTGTA
>JABFXD010000149.1 GCA_013361925.1 Streptomyces sp.
GACCCCGGCAAGGTGCCGGAGTCCATCGACGCGGCCATCGACGAGAAGGGCGCCGCCCGGCTCATCGACGGCCTCCTCGCGCGCGGACAGGGCCTCACGCTCGGCGCCGACGAGACCTGCGACCTCCTCGGCAAGTACGGCATCCCCGTCCACCGCGCCCTCGCCGCACCCACCCCCGACGACGCGGCCGCCGCCGCGCGCACCCTCGGCTACCCCGTCGCCCTCAAGGCCACCGCCCCCCACCTGCGCCACCGCGCCGACCTGGGCGGCGTGCGGCTGGACCTCGCGGACGAGGGCCAACTACGGCACGCCTACGCCGAGTTGACCGAGCTGTTCGGCGCGCCCGAGGAGCTGCGCCCGGTCGTGCAGGGGATGGCCCCGCGCGGTGTGGACACCGTCGTACGGGCCGTCATCGACCCGGCGGCCGGCGCCGTGCTCTCCTTCGGGCTCGCCGGAGCCGCCTCCCAGCTGCTCGGCGACACCGCGCACCGGCTGATCCCGGTCACCGACCGTGAGGCCGCCACCCTGGTCCGGTCCATCCGGACGGCACCGCTCCTGTTCGGCTGGCGCGGCTCGGCACCGGTCGACACGGCCGCCCTGGAGGAACTGCTGCTGCGGGTGTCCCGCCTCGTCGACGACCACCCCGAGGTCGTCGCGGTCACCCTGGAACCGGTCGTCGTCGCCCCGCACGGCCTGAGCGTGCTCGGCGCGTCCGTCCGGCTGGCGCCGCCGCCCGCCCGCGACGACCTGGGCCCACGGACGCTGCCGGCCTACTGAGACCTTCGTGAGCGGTGCCTCGCAGTCAGTGCACCCCCGTAGGATGGACGTCATGGCCAAGACCAGTACGACGACCCAGGGGCTGCGCGCGGCGATCGAGCGCAGCGGCTACTACCCGGCCCTCGTGGCCGAGGCGGTGGAGGCCGCCGTGGGCGGCGAGCCCATCCGGTCGTACCTGGTCCACCAGGAGACGACGTTCGACCAGAACGAGGTGCGACGGCACGTGACCGTGCTCGTCCTCACCGAGCACCGCTTCATCGTCAGCCACACCGACGAGCAGGCCGCCGACACCACGTCCCCGACGCCGTACGCGACCACCTCCACCGAGTCGGTCAAGCTCGGCCGGATCTCGTCGGTCGTGCTCAGCCGCGTCGTCGCCAACCCGGAGCAGTACCAGCCGGGCACCCTGCCCCGCGAGGTCGTCCTGACCATCGGCTGGGGCGCCGTCTCCCGCATCGACCTGGAGCCCGCCGCCTGCGGCGACCCCAACTGCGAGGCGGACCACGGCTACACGGGCAACTCGACGGCGGACGACCTCAGCCTGCGCGTCAGCGAGGCCGGGGACGGCCCGGAGACGGTGCGCCAGGCCCTCGCCTTCGCGCAGTCCCTCTCCGAGGCGACCGCGGACATCACCCGCTGATGGCACAGCCCACCGCCTGGGACCCGCACCCGGAACCGCTTGCCGTGGACTCCGCGCCCCTGCCGCAGTACGGCAGTGGCTCCCTCGCCGACCTCCTGCCCACGCTGGCCGCGGGCATGGGCGTGCCCGGGACGACCGCGACGATCACGGAACTGACCCCCGCCGACCGGAACTGCGTGTTCCTGATCGACGGCCTCGGCTGGGAGCAGCTGCGGGCGCACCCCGAGGACGCGCCCTTCATGACCGCGCTCCTCGACAGCTCCCGCGGCGGCACCGGCCGCCCGCTGACCGCCGGCTACCCGGCGACGACCGCGACCTCCCTCGCCTCCGTCGGCACAGGTCTGCCGCCGGGCGCGCACGGACTGCCCGGCTACACCGTGCGCAACCCGGACACCGGCGAGCTGATGAACCAGCTGCGCTGGCAGCCGTGGACCCAGCCGCGCGCGTGGCAGCCGTACCCCACGATCTTCCAGCTGGCCCATGACGCGGGGGTGCACGCAGCCCAGGTGTCGTCGCCCACGTTCGAGAACACCCCGCTGACCAAGGTGGCGTTGAGCGGCGGCAAGTTCCTGGGCCGCCTGTCCGGCGAGGACCGTATGGACCTCGCGGCCGAGCAACTGGCCGCCGCCGACCGCGCGCTGGTCTACACGTACTACGCCGAACTCGACGGCGCGGGCCACCGCTTCGGCGTCGACTCCGACACCTGGCGCGGCCAGCTCATGCACGTGGACCGCCTGGTCCAGCGGCTGGCGGAACAACTCCCGCCGAACAGCGCGCTCTACGTCACCGCCGACCACGGCATGGTCGACATCCCGTTCGACGAGCAGCACCGCATCGACTTCGACGAGGACTGGGAGCTGCGGGCGGGGGTCGCCCTGCTCGGCGGCGAGGGCCGCGCCCGCCATGTCTACGCCGTCCCGGGCGCCGCCAACGACGTGCTGACCTGCTGGCGCGAGGTGCTCGGCGAGCAGTTCTGGGTGGCCTCGCGCGACGAGGCGATCGCGGCGGGCTGGTTCGGCCCGCACATCGACGACCGGGTGCACGCGCGCCTCGGCGACGTGGTCGCGGCCGCGCGGGACGACGTCCTGATCATCGCGTCCGAGCGGGAGCCGAAGGAGTCGGCGATGGTCGGCAACCACGGTTCGATGACCCCTGCCGAGCAGTTCGTCCCGCTGCTCGAAGTACGCTCCTGAAGCCCTCCTCACCCCCGTAGCGCCCTCCCTGCCGAAAGGTCCTCGACTTCCCATGCCCGAGCTGGTGTTCTTCTCCGGAACGATGGACTGCGGGAAGTCGACCCTGGCTCTCCAGATCGAGCACAACCGCTCGGCCCGCGGTCTGCAGGGCATGATCTTCACGCGGGACGACCGCGCGGGCGAGGGCAAGCTCTCCTCCCGCCTCGGTCTTGTCACGGACGCGGTGGAGGTCGAGGACGGCCAGGACCTGTACGCCTACCTCGTCGACCACCTCTCCCAGGGCGGCCGCGCGGACTACGTCATCGCCGACGAGGCCCAGTTCCTGGCGCCGGGACAGATCGACCAACTCGCCCGCGTGGTCGACGACCTGGGCCTGGACGTCTACGCCTTCGGCATCACGACGGACTTCCGCTCCAAGCTCTTCCCGGGCTCCCAACGCCTCGTGGAGCTCGCCGACCGCGTGGAGGTCCTCCAGGTCGAGGCCCTCTGCTGGTGCGGCGCCCGAGCCACCCACAACGC
>JABFXD010000039.1 GCA_013361925.1 Streptomyces sp.
TCCCTCACACGGTCGGTCTGCGGCGGGAGGCGCGATGCGACAACGGCATGCGTCTCAGGACGCCCGCCGTGCCCGGGAGTTCGAGGCGTTCGTCGCGGGCGCGGCCGGGCGGCTGCTGCATGCCGCGACCCTCCTCA
This sequence comes from Streptomyces sp., assembly GCA_013361925.1. Taxonomy (GTDB): domain Bacteria; phylum Actinomycetota; class Actinomycetes; order Streptomycetales; family Streptomycetaceae; genus Streptomyces. Next base: position 138 of record JABFXD010000039.1, read on the forward strand.
CCGCGGAGGCCCCGGACGACAACCCGCGCGCGCGGCGCCTGCTGACGCTGGCGCTCGCCCACACGTACGCGTGCTGGGACGGACTGCACGGCGAGGACCCGTACGACCGCACCCGCCAGTACCTGGCCACCCGGTTCGCCCACGGCGCCTGGCACCAGTACGGCGGTCTGGCCGGCGCACGCCCCCATCCCGCCAGTCCCCTGGCCGGCCTGGCCCCCCAGGAGCGGCTCGTCCTCGTCCTCAGGCTCTACGAGGGTGTCGCCGAGGAACAGGCGGCGGCCCTCCTCGGCCTGCCGACGGAGCGCGTCCACATGATCTGCGACCGGGCGACAGCGACCCTGCTGCACCCGCCCCGGGGCCCGGCGCCCGCGGTGGGCGGGGCGAAGATGGCGCCGTCATGAGCGGGCCGGTGCCGACCGGCCGCACGAGCGGCGGGAGGCGGCCGTGAACCGGCCCGAGCGTGAGGCCGCCGTACGGCGGATCATGGACCAGGCGCCGCCGCCCGTGCCCCCGGAGCTGCACGCGGAGGTGGTGCGCCGGGGCGCCCGCATGCTGCGGCGCAGGCGGGCGGCCCGCCGCGTGATGTGGTTCGTGCTCTTCGCGGCGAGCGTCGCCTTCATCGTGTGGGCGGTGCTGGCCCGCCCCTGGGTGGAGCCGCCGTCGCAGACGACTCCACCGCTCACCGGCTGGTGAGCCCGCGGGCTCCTCGGACCTACCGGCCCAGCGCCTGCTGGAGGTCTTCCAGCAGGTCGTCGACGTTCTCGATGCCCACGGAGAGGCGCACCAGGTCGGCGGGCACCTCCAGGGCGCTGCCCGCGGCGGACGCGTGCGTCATGCGGCCGGGGTGCTCGATGAGGGACTCGACGCCGCCGAGGGACTCGCCGAGCGTGAACACCTTGGCGCGGTTGCAGACCTCGACGGCCGCCTCCTCGCCGCCCTCGACCTGGAACGACACCATGCCGCCGAAGGCCCGCATCTGCTTGGCGGCGACCTCGTGCCCGGGGTGGTCCTCCAGGCCCGGGTAGAGGACCTTCGTCACGCGCGCGTGCCGGGTCAGCATGTCGGCGACCTTGGTGGCGTTCTCGCTGTGCCGGTCCATGCGCACGGAGAGCGTCTTGGTGCCGCGCAGCACGAGCCAGGAGTCGAAGGGCCCGGCGACCGCGCCCATCGCGTTCTGGTGGTACGCCAGTTCCTCGCCGAGCGCCTCGTCACCGACGATGAGCGCACCGCCGACGACGTCGGAGTGGCCGCCCATGTACTTGGTCAGGGAGTGCACGACGACGTCCGCGCCGAGCGCGAGCGGCTGCTGGAGGTAGGGCGTGGCGAAGGTGTTGTCGACGACGAGCTTCGCGCCGGCGTCCCGGGCGATCTGCGCGACGGCGGCGATGTCGGTGATGCCGAGCAGCGGGTTGGAGGGGGTCTCCACCCACACGGCCTTGGTCTTCGGGGTGATGGCGGCCCGTACGGCGGCGGGGTCGCTGGTGTCGGCGACCGACCACTCCACGCCCCAGCGGGCGACGACCTTGGCGAACAGGCGGAACGTGCCGCCGTACGCGTCGTTGGGGATGACCACGTGGTCGCCGGGGCTGAGCAGCGTACGCAACAGGCAGTCCTCGGCCGCCAGTCCGGACGCGAACGCGAGACCTCGGCGACCGCCTTCGAGGGCGGCGAGGTTCTCCTCCAGGGCGGTGCGGGTCGGGTTGGCGCTGCGGCTGTACTCGTAGCCGCCGCGCAGACCGCCGACGCCGTCCTGCTTGTACGTGGAGACCTGGTAGATCGGCGGGACGACCGCGCCGGTGAGGGGATCGGCGGTGTTGCCCGCGTGGATCGCGAGGGTCTCGAAGTGCTGACTGATGTGCCTGTCGCTCATGGGCCCCGAGCGTAGTCCGCATTCCGGACCGATGTCGGCGATGAGGTGTACATGCCGCCGACTGCGGAGCTGTCCGTCCCCGGTTGTCCACAGGCCGGGGACCTGGTTGGCCAATTGTCGGCGGCGTCTGGAACGCTTGTGGCATGGAGATTCTGTGGGTCCTGATGGCGCTGGTCATGCTGGGCTTCGTGGTGCTGCCCGTCCTGCGGCGCAGGAGGGGCATGATCGAGCGGGTCCCGCCGGGCCACCCCGACGCCGCGGACCCGGCGGAGTACGGCTTCGTACGGCAGGAGGAGCTGGACGTCCGGATGCCCGGACCCGACCAGGACCTGCTGGACGTACTGGACCTGGTGCAGCGCACCCAGGACTACCGCGCGGCCTCCCAGCTCCTCGCCGGCACCGGGGCGGAGGGCGAGCCGCGCTGGCAGCGCGTGCAGGCCTTCGCGGGCGCGGCCTCCCTGGAGCTGGCGCAGCGGCCGGGCGGGGTGAGCGAGACGCCGGGCGGCCAGTGGCTGCGGGTGTGGCGGGCCGAGGCGCCCAAGGACGCGGGCGGTGCGGCCGTGCACGCGGAGTTCCTGGTGCAGCAGGCGTGGCGGACGGCGACGCCGGGCACGGACGACTTCCGGATCATCATGGAGGAGGCGAGGGCGGCGTGCGGCGAGGCGGCGCTGCTGGCGCCCGGTGACCCGATCCCGTACATCGTCGAGCTGTCGGTGGCCCGCGGTCTCGCGTACTCCCGCGAGGAGTTCGAGCAGCTCTGGCTGAAGATCCTGGACCGCGCCCCGGCGCACATGGGCGCGCATCTGGCGGCGCTGCACTACTGGTGCGAGAAGTGGCACGGCTCGCGCGAGCAGGCGATGTCCTTCGCGGAGGCGGCCGCGGCCCGCGCGCCCCAGGGCTCGCTGCTGGCGGCGATGCCGCTGTTCGCGGTCTTCGAGCACCTGCCCGAGGTCAACCTGGTCGCCGGTTTCTATCAGAGCGAGGTGGTGACGAAGGCGATCCACGGCGCGCTGCACGCCGTGCACTCGGCCCGCGCGGACGACCCGATGCTGGCGCACGTCCGGCACATGCTGGTCTTCTTCCTGGTCCGCGGCGAGCGCTGGGCGGAGGC
>JABFXD010000430.1 GCA_013361925.1 Streptomyces sp.
CTGACGACCTACGTCCTGCTCGCCCAGATCCTCGGCCTCGTGCAGGCCAACCGGGTCGACGAGGAGGTCTCCGGGGAGGTCCAGCGCGGGGACATCGCGGTGTCGCTGGTGCGTCCGGTGAGCTATCCGCTGGCCCGGTTCGCGGCGGGGCTGCCGGTCTCGCTGACCAACGCCGTCCTGGTCGCCGTACCCGTGCTGCTGCTGTACGCCGTGCTGCTGCCGCTCACCACCCCCACCGCCATCGGGGTGCTGCTGTTCGGCTGCTCGGCGGCGCTGTCACTGGTCATCGGCTTCGGTGTGAACCTGCTGGTCGGGCTCGCCGGGTTCGTCACCACCAACATCTGGGGCGTACGGGTCGTCAAGGACACCGTCGTCGCCTTCTTCGCCGGGCAGGTCGTGCCGCTCGCGCTGATGCCGGGGCCGCTGGCCGCCGTAGCTCATGTGCTGCCCTTCCAGGGCATGGTCGACGGTCCGCTGCGGCTGCTGCTGGGGCGCTACGACGGGCTGCTCGACGCCGCCGGGATCCTCGCCGTGCAGCTGTTCTGGGCGGTGGCGCTCAGCGGGCTCGTGGCGGTGGCGTGGCGGGGGGCCGTGCGGCGGGTGGAGGTGCTCGGCGGATGAGGGCTCTGGCCGTCGTGACCCGGTACGCCCGTCTCACCTGGCATCTCAGCGCCGTCAGCGTGCACCGGCTGACCGAGTACCGGATGGACTTCCTGCTCGGGGCCGGTGGGCTGCTGCTGCGGGTGGTGTGCCAGGTCGCGGTGATCGGCATGGTGTTCCGGCAGGTTCCCGAGATCGCGGGCTGGCGGTACCACGAGGTGCTGTTCCTGCTCGGCTTCTCGCTGCTGCCGCGCGGCCTGGACCGGATGTTCACCGACCAGCTGTGGATCATGGCCAGGAAGCTGGTGCAGAACGGCGAGTTCTTCCGCTATCTCATCCGGCCGGTGCACCCCTTGTTCTCGCTGCTGTCCGAGCGCTTCCTCTACCCGGACGGCTTCGGCGAGCTCCTCACCGGCGCCGCGCTCACCTGGTACGCCGCCGCCCACCTAGAACTCGGCCTAGGTACAGGCGAGTTGCTGCTCGCGCCGCTGCTGGTGCTGTGCGGCACGCTGATCCTCGCGTCGATCAAGACGCTGTTCGCGTCCCTCGCGTTCTGGACCACGAACAGCTTCCCGGCCCTGTACGCGGCCAACCAGCTGGGCGACTTCTCCGGCTACCCCCTCGACCTCTACCACCCGTCCCTGCGGTGGCTGCTGACCTGGCTGCTGCCCTACGCCTTCACCGCCTACGTCCCCGCGACCTACCTGCTGTTCGGGCGCACGGCGATGCTGCCGTGGCTGTTCGTGGTGACCGCGGGCCTGGTGACGCTCGCCCTGGCCGTCTGGCACCGGGGCGTCGACCGTTACGAGATGACCGGGAGCTGACCCATGGACACCCTGTTGCCCGGCGCCCCCGCGCCCGCGACCGTCGATCTGCTGCGCGCGGCCCCCTGGATGGACGAGACCGGCCGGCACGGCGGCGGCTTCGAGCTGTACGACCAGGCCGTCCTCGGCGAGGTGCGGCTGCTGCTCGTCGGGACGGCCGAGCCGGGCGGAAGCCGCTGGTTCGTGCCCGTCCTGGACGCCGACCCCGGGCGCCATGCCGCCGGTACCGCCGCGTTCGACCGGGCGGTGACCGGCGCGCTGCGGGCGGGGCTGCGGCTGCCGACCGGGCGCGGCAACGTCATCGAGTTCCGCGGCATGCCGGCCGACTACCGCGGGCCGCTGCCCTTCGACCCCGGCTGGTGCTCCAACGCCCTGTCCCTCGTCGACCTCGGCGGCATCGCCCACGCCCACAAGAGCTACCGGCGCCTGGGCACCGGCAACCGGGAGGCCGAGCTGCTGCGCCTGATGGCGGACGGCGGGCGCACCCAGCGGCCGGTCGGCGACTACACGTACGTGGACACGGCGACGGGGGCGCGGGAGCCGCTGGGCGTGCTGTACCGGTACGCCGAGGGCGAGGGGCTCAATGTGCCGTTGCGGGCGGGGATACGGGCGTTGTGGCCGCTGTTGGGGACCGGCGGTGTCGAGGTCTCGGGTGCCGTGGAGACCTCGCAGAAGGATCTCGTCGCCCCCCTGCGCGCCACCGGCGTCTTCCTGCGCGGCTTCCATCAGGAGCTGGCCGAACGGCTGGGCGCGCACCCGGAGTTCCCCGTCGCGGGCGCCCTCGACGAGGCGACGGGGCGGCTCGCCGCGCTCACCCCGCTGATCCTCGCCGACACCCGCTACCCGGTGCCGGTGCGGGAGGCCGCCGCGGCCGGGCTCGCCCGTGAGCTGGCCCGCGTCGCCGAGCTGCCGGCCCGGACGTGGCCCGCCGGCCCCTGCCACGGCGACCTGCATCTGTCCCACGTGCTGCGGCGTGAACGCCCGGACGGCAGCTGGGAGTTGTGCGTGATCGACCTGTCCACCCCGCGCACCGACCCGGCCGACCCACAGGCCGCGCAGTCGCCGTGGCAGGACCTGGCCGCCCTCACCCGCGGTCTGGAGATCTTCACCGCCGACGAGTTCTCCGACCACGCCGCCGACGTCCTCGGCATGGACCCGGAGGACACCTGCCGTACCGCGCTGCTCCAGGCGGCGGGGGTCGCCCCGGACACCCCCGGCTGGACCGGTGAACGCCTCGCGGGGCTGGGCCGACTGCGGGCGGCGGCCGGGCTGTGGGCCGCGCGGGTCGGTGGCCTGCTGGCCGACCTCGGTCCGGACCGGGACGGCCACCCGGCGTGGCGGCTGTTCCGGCTGCGTCGGCTGATCCACGAGCTCGAGTACGCCTACGCCCACGACCGCGCCTACCACGCGGCGATCAACCTGCGGCACGCCGTGGAGGCCAGTGGTCTCCCGGCCGCCGGGTGAGGACCCACACCCGTGCATGTCATAGAGACCTACTTCGAGTGCGGCGGCTTCGACCACCGCTTCCTCCAGGGCGGCATCTCCGTCTACCTGTGGAACCTCTCCAAGGCCTTCGCCGAGGAGGGCCACCGGGTCAGTGTCGTCACCCCGGCGCACGGCCGGCTGGCCGAGCTGCGGGCCTCGTACGACGTCGAGACCCTCGACTACGCGGACACCTACGAGCT
>JABFXD010000716.1 GCA_013361925.1 Streptomyces sp.
TCGCAGCGGCTCATGTCGTGTCACCTCATGTCCTGTCACGTCGCGTCACATCGTCATCACTTTTGGTACACCGCTCGCGCCGAACCGGTTCCCACTCCCGCCACACTCATTTCCAGCCGAGTGGATTTCGCCGAAACCAGGCATGCGCCGTCACAGCCGTCCGGTGCTGACCGCAATCGATCGATCCCGACCCCCGCCGTCCCTGCGCGACCTCATCCGATCGCCGTACCGAACTCGTCGGGTCTTGATCCAACCCCTCGTCTCCCCCGTGACCACTCGTTTGTCAGTGCTGGGCCGTAGGGTTGTCGCGCTATGACGAAGCCCTCACTCCCCGAACTCCTGCATGCTGCCGTCACTGCCGTCGGCGGCACGGAGCGCCCCGGTCAGGTGACCATGGCCGAAGCCGTCGCCGAGGCGATCGACGACGGCTCCCATCTGCTGGTCCAGGCCGGCACCGGCACCGGAAAGTCGCTGGGCTATCTCGTGCCCGCGCTCGCGCACGGGGAGAGAGTCGTCGTCGCGACCGCCACCCTGGCCCTCCAGCGCCAGCTGGTGGAGCGGGACCTGCCGCGCACGGTGGACTCGTTGCATCCGCTGCTGCGCCGCCGTCCGGAGTTCGCGATGCTCAAGGGCAGATCGAACTACCTGTGTCTGCACCGCCTGCACGAGGGCGTGCCCCAGGACGAGGAGGAGGGCCTCTTCGACCAGTTCGAGGCGGCCGCCCCCACCAGCAAGCTGGGTCAGGACCTGCTGCGGCTGCGTGACTGGTCGGACGAGACGGAGACCGGCGACCGCGACAACCTGACTCCCGGTGTCTCCGACCGGGCCTGGGCCCAGGTTTCGGTCTCCTCGCGCGAGTGCCTGGGGGCCACGAAGTGCGCCTACGGTGCCGAGTGCTTCGCCGAGAACGCCCGCGAGCGGGCCAAGCTCGCCGAGGTCGTCGTCACCAACCACGCGCTGCTCGCCATCGACGCCATCGAGGGCGCCCCGGTCCTCCCGCAGCACGAGGTGCTGATCGTCGACGAGGCACACGAGCTGGTCTCCCGGGTCACCGGAGTCGCCACCGGCGAGCTCACGCCCGGACAGGTCAACCGGGCGGTGCGGCGGGCGGCGAAGCTCGTCAACGAGAAGGCCGCCGATCAGCTCCAGACCGCCGCCGAGGGCTTCGAGCGGCTGATGGAGCTCGCCCTTCCGGGCCGTCTGGAGGAGATCCCGGAGGATCTCGCCTACGCCCTCATGGCCTTGCGCGACGCGGCTCGGACCGTCATCTCCGCGATCGGTGCCACCCGCGACAAGTCCGTCCAGGACGAGGACGCTGTCCGCAAGCAGGCGCTGGCCTCGGTGGAGACCGTGCACGACGTGGCGGAGCGGATCACCAACGGCTCCGAGTGGGACGTCGTCTGGTACGAGCGCCATGACCGTTTCGGGGCGTCCCTGCGGGTGGCTCCCATGTCCGTGTCGGGCCTGCTGCGGGAGAAGCTCTTCGCGGACCGTTCCGTGGTCCTGACCTCGGCGACCCTGAAGCTGGGCGGTGACTTCAACGGAGTCGGCGCATCCCTGGGCCTCGCCCCGGAGGGCACCGAAGGCGATGACATTCCGCAGTGGAAGGGCGTCGACGTCGGCTCGCCCTTCGACTATCCGAAGCAGGGCATCCTCTATGTCGCCAAGCACCTCGCGCGCCCCGCGCGCGACGGCGACCGCGCGGACATGCTGGACGAGCTGACCGAACTGATCCAGGCCGCCGGTGGCCGCACTCTGGGTCTGTTCTCCTCGATGCGGGCCGCGCAGCTCGCCGCGGAGGAACTGCGCTCCCGTATCCCCGAGTTCCCGATCCTCCTCCAGGGCGAGGAGACCCTCGGTGAGCTGATCAAGAACTTCGCGGCCGACCCGAAGACGTGCCTCTTCGGCACGCTCTCGCTCTGGCAGGGCGTGGATGTCCCCGGCCCCAGCTGCCAGCTGGTCGTCATGGACAAGATTCCGTTCCCGCGCCCCGACGACCCGCTGATGAGCGCCCGCCAGAAGGCGGTGGAGGACGCAGGCGGCAACGGCTTCATGGCGGTCGCTGCCACGCACGCGGCGCTGCTCATGGCTCAGGGCGCCGGCCGACTCGTACGGGCGTCGGGGGACCGTGGTGTGGTGGCCGTACTCGATCAGCGGCTCGCGACCGCGCGGTACGGGAGCTATCTGAAGGCGTCGCTGCCGGACTTCTGGTTCACGACGGACCGCAACCAGGTCCGCAAGTCACTCGCCGCGATCGACGCGGTGGCGAAGCAGTCGGAGGAGTGAAGAGGGTGGGGTGCGGGGCGGACTGACCGGCACAGGCCAGTCCACCCCACGCCCAGGGCGCCAGCGAGCACCCGCACAGCACTGGGCCCCGGAACCGGCGCAGGGGTCCCGGGGCCCGGTCAGAGGGCGGACCTCGGTGGGTCCGCCCGCCGCACCGTCATACGCGGCGCAGCACCGCCACCACCTTGCCGAGGATCGTCGCGTCGTCGCCCGGGATCGGCTCGTACGCGGCGTTGTGCGGGAGGAGCCAGACGTGGCCGTCCTCGCGCTTGAAGCGCTTGACGGTGGCCTCGCCGTCGAGCATGGCGGCGACGATGTCGCCGTTCTCGGCGACCGGCTGGCGGCGGACCGTGACCCAGTCTCCGTCGCAGATCGCGGCCTCGATCATCGAGTCGCCGACCACCTTGAGGACGAACAGCTCACCGTCGCCCACGAGCTGGCGCGGGAGCGGGAAGACGTCCTCGACGGACTCCTCCGCGAGGATCGGGCCACCGGCGGCGATACGGCCGACGAGCGGGACGTACGACGCGGCGGGCTTGCCCGCGGTGTCCGTGGGCTGCACCGAGGCGGCCTGGTCGGAGCCGCGTACCTCGTACGCGCGCGGGCGGTGCGGGTCGCGGCGCAGGAAGCCCTTGCGCTCCAGTGCCATGAGCTGGTGTGCGACGGAGGACGTGCTGGAGAGGCCGACCGCCTGTCCGATCTCCCGCATGGACGGCGGGTAGCCGCGCCGCTGCACGGAGTCCCTGATGACCTCGATCACCCGGCGCTGCCGATCGGTGAGCCCAGAGCTGTCGGCCCGGATGCCTGGAGGTCGGCCGGG
>JABFXD010000381.1 GCA_013361925.1 Streptomyces sp.
CAGCACACCGCCGGCCAGCACCCCGGCCCCGGTGCGGAACACCAGCGCGTACCCCTCGGTCAGCCCCTCGGGGCTCAGGTCGTCGCCCGTGCGGGACGCCGCGATCGTCGACATCACCGCGAGCCCCAGCGAGCCGCCCATCGTCCGCGAGGTGTTGACCAGACCCGACACCAGCCCGGCCTCCCCCGGCGCCGCCCCCGAGGTGGCCAGCGCGGCCAGGGGTGTCGTCGCCAGTCCCGCGCCCAGCATCATCAGGATCCCGGGGCACATGATCGCCACCACGTACCCCCCGTCGACGCTCAGCGTGGACTGCCAGGCGAAGCCGACCGCGGCCACGCACGTGCCCAGGACCGCCACCTTCCGCGCGTCCAGCGCCCGCATCAGCCGCGGTGCCGTCTTCGAGCCCAGGATCACGGCCAGGGAGCTGGGCACGAGGGCGACCCCGGCCTCCAGCGGCGAGTAGCCGAGGACGTTCTGCGCGTACAGCGTCATGAAGAACCACATGCAGAACATCGCCGAGCCGGACAGGAACATGGCGGCGTTCGCCGAGGCCACGGACCGGAGCCGGAGCAGTCCGAGCGGCATCAGCGGGGCGGTGGTCCGGGCCTCGACGGCGAGGAAGAGCCCGATCAGCGCGGCCCCGGCGAGCAGCGGCACCACCGTCGCCGCCGACGCCCATCCCTCGGCCTCGGTCTGGGAGATGCCGTACGCCAGCGTCGCCAGCCCGGCCGTCACCAGGACCGCGCCCGGCAGGTCGAGCCGCCGCCCGTCCCCGGCCCGGCTCTCGCTCAGCCACCACAGCGCGCCCAGGAGCACGAGGGCGCCGACGGGCACGTTGATCAGCAGTGTCCAGCGCCACGACCACACGTCGACGAGCGCGCCGCCGACCAGCCCGCCCGCCGCACCGCCGCCTCCGCCGACCGCCGTCCAGGTGGCTATGGCACGCGCGCGTGCGGGTCCCTCGGGGACGGCGGACGTCACGATCGTCAGCGTCGAGGGCGCGAGCACCGCCGCGCCGAGCCCCTGCACGGCCCGGGCCAGCAGCAGCTGCCAGCCGTCCTGGGCCAGTCCGCCGGCCAGCGAGGCCAGCGTGAACAGGGCGAGCCCGACCAGGAACATCCGCTTGCGCCCGTACAGGTCGCCGGCCCGCCCGCCGAGCAGCATGAACCCGGCGAAGGCGATCGCGTACGCGTTCACCACCCACTGCAAGCCGGACGCGCTCATGCCCAGGTCCGCCCGCATCGACGGCAGCGCCACGTTCACGACGGACACGTCCAGTACGACGAGGAACTGTCCGGCACACGCGAGCGCCACCACCACCCAGGCGGGCGGAGCGGTACGACGAGGGGGCGCGGCTGCGGTGGGCACTTCGGCGGCTCGGGACATGGCTGTCATGCTCTCAACCGCCGTGCGCCCCTTGCATCGGGATTTAGGTCTAGGTCGTGTCCGCAGACTCATAACGTCAAGAGAAGATAAAGAAATCGTTAGCTGGCCAAAGCATCGGAATAGTTGCCCTGGCACACCGAGTTCATTGCTCACATGAGACCTACGCCGACCGACCAGCCCACCCGCACAGCAAGCGGCGCCGTCGTCCCGGTGCTCGCGTTCGCGGGCATCGTCGTCGCGGTGATGCAGACCCTGCTCGTCCCCGTCATCAAGGACCTGCCGCAGCTGCTGGACACCGCCCCCAGCAACGCCACCTGGGTCCTGACCTCGACCCTCCTGTCGGGTGCCGTGGCCACGCCGATCATGGGCCGCCTCGGCGACCTGTACGGCAAGCGCCGCCTGCTCATCGCCAGCCTCGCGGTGATGGTGGTCGGCGCGCTCGTCAGCGCGCTCACCAGCGACCTCGTCCTGATGATCGTCGGCCGTACCCTCCAGGGCTTCGCCATGGGCGCGATCCCCCTCGGCATCGGCCTGATGCGCGACATGCTCCCCCGCGAGAAGCTCGGCTCGGCGATGGCCCTGATGAGCTCCTCCATCGGCGTCGGCGGCGGCCTGGCCCTCCCCCTCGCGGCCCTGATCGCCCAGCACGCCGACTGGCACGCCCTCTTCTACGGCGCGGCCGGCCTCGGTGTGCTCGCCATCGTCCTCACCCTCCTCGTCGTACCGGAATCGACGATGCGCGCGGAAGGCACCTTCGACCTCCTCGGCGCCCTCGGTCTCTCCACCGGCCTGGTCCTCTTCCTCCTGCCCATCACCAAGGGCAGCGACTGGGGCTGGACCTCCGGCACCACGCTCGGCCTGTTCGCCGCGTCGGCCCTCGTCCTGCTCCTGTGGGGCGTCTACGAGCTCCGCACCAAGGCCCCCCTGGTCGACCTGCGCACCACGGCCCGCCCCGCGGTCCTCTTCACCAACCTGGCCTCGATCATGGTCGGTGTCTCCTTCTACGTCGTCTCGCTCGTCCTTCCCCAGCTCCTCCAGCTCCCGAAGGCCACCGGCTACGGTCTCGGCCAGTCGATGGTCGTCGCCGGACTGCTGGTCGCGCCGCTGGGCCTGACGATGATGATCACGGCGCCCGTCTACGCCCGTCTGTCCGCGAAGTACGGCCCCAAGTTCACCCTCATCCTCGGCATGCTGATCATCGCGATCGGCTACGGGGCGGGCCTCGGCCTGATGAGCGCGGCCTGGCAGAGCCTGGTCATCGCGGTCGTCCTGGGTGCGGGCATCGGTCTGGCGTACTCCTCGCTCCCCGCCCTCATCGTCGGCGCGGTCCCGGCGTCGGAGACGGGCGCGGCGAACGGCCTCAACACCCTGATGCGCTCCATCGGTACGTCGGTGTCCAGCGCCGTCATCGGCATGGTGCTCGCCAACACCGCGAACACCGTGAACGGCGTCGCGATCCCCACGATGCACGGCTTCCGCGTCTCCTTCCTCATCGCGACCGGCGCGGTGGCGATCGGCCTGCTGATGGCCCTGTTCCTGCCCAAGCCCGACCGTGCGCCGCAGCTGCGCGCGAGCAGCGAGGAGGAGGAGAACCTGGCGCGCGCGGAGGCGGTTCTGCGGGGGTTTCGGGGCCGGGTTCTCGGCGCCGACGGCGTTCCCGTCGCCCGTGCGAAGGTGACGCTCATCGACCGGCGGGGGCGGCAGGCGGGGGCGACGCT
>JABFXD010000052.1 GCA_013361925.1 Streptomyces sp.
CTGGTGAAGGCGCAGATGGTGAAGAACACCGTCATCGTGCCGGTGGGCGCCAAGGGCGGCTTCGTCGCCAAGCAGCTGCCCGACCCGAGCGTGGACCGGGAGGCATGGCTGGCCGAGGGCATCGCCAGCTACAAGGTGTTCATCTCGGCGCTGCTCGACATCACCGACAACATGGTCGCCGGTGAAGTCGTCCCGCCCGCAGACGTCGTACGGCACGACGAGGACGACACCTACCTGGTCGTCGCCGCCGACAAGGGCACCGCCACCTTCTCCGACATCGCCAACGGGGTCGCGGAGTCGTACAACTTCTGGCTCGGCGACGCCTTCGCCTCCGGCGGCTCGGCCGGTTACGACCACAAGGGCATGGGCATCACCGCGCGCGGCGCCTGGGAGTCCGTCAAGCGGCACTTCCGGGAGCTGGGCGTCGACACCCAGACCGAGGACTTCACGGTCGTCGGCATCGGTGACATGTCCGGTGACGTGTTCGGCAACGGCATGCTGCTCAGCGAGCACATCCGCCTGGTCGCCGCCTTCGACCACCGGCACATCTTCATCGACCCGAAGCCGGACTCGGCGACCTCCTACGCCGAGCGGCGCCGCGTCTTCGAGCTGCCGCGCTCCAGCTGGGCCGACTACGACACCGAGCTGATCTCGGCCGGTGGCGGCGTGTTCCCGCGTACCGCCAAGGCCATCCCGCTCAACGCGCACATCCGCGAGGCCCTCGGCATCGAGGGCAAGGTCTCCAAGATGACGCCGGCCGACCTGATGAAGGCGATCCTCAAGGCGCCGGTCGACCTGCTGTGGAACGGCGGCATCGGCACGTACGTGAAGTCGAGCGCGGAGACGCACGCGGACGTCGGCGACAAGGCCAACGACCCGATCCGCGTCGACGGCGCCGACCTGCGCGTCAAGGTCGTCGGCGAGGGCGGCAACCTGGGCCTGACCCAGCTCGGCCGGATCGAGTTCGCCCTGCACGGCGGCAAGATCAACACCGATGCCATCGACAACAGCGCGGGCGTGGACACCTCCGACCACGAGGTGAACATCAAGATCCTGCTCAACGGCCTGGTCACCGAGGGCGACATGACGGTCAAGCAGCGCAACAAGCTGCTCGCCGAGATGACCGACGAGGTCGGCCGCCTGGTCCTGCGCAACAACTACGCGCAGAACACCGCGATCGCCAACGCGCTCGCCCAGTCCAAGGACATGCTCCACGCCCAGCAGCGGTACATGCGCCACCTGGTGCGTGCCGGACTGCTGGACCGGGCCCTGGAGTTCCTGCCCACCGACCGGCAGATCCGCGAACGCCTCGGCGCCGCACAGGGTCTGACCAGCCCGGAGACGGCCGTCCTGCTGGCGTACACGAAGATCACGGTCGCCGAGGAGCTGCTGCACACCTCGCTCCCGGACGACCCGTATCTGCACGGTCTGCTGCACACGTACTTCCCGAAGGCCCTGCGGGAGCAGTTCCCGGAGCACATCGACAACCACCCGCTGCACCGTGAGATCACCACGACCGTCCTGGTCAACGACACGGTCAACACGGGCGGTACGACGTATCTGCACCGGCTGCGCGAGGAGACCGGGGCCTCCCTGGAGGAGATCGTCCGGGCGCAGACCGCGGCCCGCGCGATCTTCCGCTCGGCCGCCGTGTGGGACGGGGTGGAGTCCCTCGACAACCAGGTCGAGGCCGCCGTACAGACCCGTATCCGGCTGCACTCGCGCCGGCTCGTCGAGCGTGGCACGCGCTGGCTGCTCAACAACCGGCCGCAGCCGCTCCAGCTCGCCGAGACCGTCGAGTTCTTCGGGGAGCGCGTCGAGCAGGTGTGGTCGCAGCTGCCGAAGCTGCTCCGGGGCGCGGACCTGGAGTGGTACCAGCAGATCTACGACGAGCTGTCGGGCGCCGGCGTGCCGGACGAACTCGCCACGCGCGTGGCCGGGTTCTCCTCCGCCTTCCCCACGCTCGACATCGTCTCGGTGGCCGACCGCATGGGCAAGAAGCCGCTGGACGTCGCCGAGGTCTACTACGACCTCGCCGACCGGCTGCACATCACCCAGCTCATGGACCGCATCATCGAGCTGCCCCGCGCGGACCGCTGGCAGTCCATGGCCCGCGCCTCCATCCGCGAGGACCTCTACGCGGCCCACGCGGCACTGACCGCGGACGTCCTCGCGGTCGGCAACGGCACCTCCACCCCCGAGCAGCGCTTCAAGGCCTGGGAGGAGAAGAACGCGGCGATCCTCGGCCGGGCGCGCACCACCCTGGAGGAGATCCAGGGCTCGGAGACGTTCGACCTCGCCAACCTGTCGGTGGCCATGCGGACGATGCGCACGCTGCTGCGGACGCATTCGTAGGCCGTACGAGCTCGTAGTGCGGTACGAGCAACAGGGCGCCCCGGGCCGGGAATCGGCTCGGGGCGCCCTTTTCTTGGCTTGCTTTAGGCAAAGGCGAGGGCCACGAATTACCGTTTCCCGCTAAGAGTTGTGCCGTGAACGCGTGGGTTGTCGGCGGCAGCGGTGCCGTGGTGAATTTCGCCGTCTTCAATGTGCTGCTGCACGGGCTCGGTCGGCGGGCCCTGGTGGCGACGGTGCTCGCGAGCGTCATCGCCGTGTTCACGAACTACCTGGGCCTGCGCCATCTCGCCCACCGCGAGGGCGAGGTGGGGATCGGCGAGCGGCCCGCTCTGTTCTTCGCCTTCCGCGGGATCGGCGTGGTGATGGAGAGCGGGCTGTTCTACGTCGGCTATCACGGCCTCGGCCTTCACGGACCGCTCGGTTCGAACGCCGTGAAGGCCGTGTCCCTCGTGCTCGCGTCGGCTTTCCGGTTCCTGGTCCGCCGCACGTGGGCGGTGCCGCACGAAGTGCTCAGCCGGTCCTAGACGGCGACCTTCGGCTTCGGCTTGGCCTTGGGCTTCGCCGCCTTGTCCGTCTTGTCACCGGTGAAGGCCTCGTACTCCTTCAGGACGTCCTCGGTCGGCCCGTCCATGCGCAGTTCGCCGCGCTCCAGCCACAGGACGCGGTCGCAGGTGTCGCGGATCGACTTGTTGTTGTGGCTGACCAGGAACACCGTGCCGGCGTGCTTGCGCAGCTCGCGGATGCGCTGC
>JABFXD010000658.1 GCA_013361925.1 Streptomyces sp.
AGACGCAGACCCCCGCCCTCCAGTACCGCCTCGACGGCCCGGACGACGCCCCGGTCCTCATCCTGGGCCCCTCGCTCGGCACGACCTGGCACATGTGGGACCGGCAGGTGCCCGAGCTGGCCAAGCAGTGGCGCATCTTCCGGTTCGACCTGCCGGGCCACGGCGGCGCACCCGCCTACCCCGCAGGCTCCGTCGGCGACATCACCGCCCGGCTGCTCGCCACCCTCGACGGCCTCGGTGTGCAGCGCTTCGGCTACGCGGGCTGTGCGCTCGGCGGTGCGATCGGCATGGAGCTGGCGCTGCGCCACCCGGAGCGGATCGCGTCCCTCGCGCTGATCGCGACCTCGCCCCGGTTCGGGACGCCGGACGAGTTCCGGCAGCGGGGCGTGATCGTACGGACCAACGGGCTCGACCCCATCGCCCGGTCGTCCCCCGACCGCTGGTTCACCGGCGGGTTCGCCGCCGCGCAGCCCGCGATCACCGACTGGGCCGTGCAGATGGTCCGCACCACCGACCCCGGCTGCTACATCGCGGCCTGCGAGGCCCTCGCCGCCTTCGACGTACGGCCCGAGCTCGGCCGCGTCGGGGCGCCGACCCTCGTCCTCGTCGGCTCCGACGACCAGGTCACCGGCCCCGCGGAGGCCCGCACGCTGGTCGCCGGGATCCCGGACGCGCGCCTGGCCGTCGTACCGGGCGCCTCGCACCTCGTACCGGTGGAACAGCCCGCCGCCGTCACCGACCTCCTGGTCCGGCACTTCTCCACCGCCTGGCAGCCCGCCTACGACTCGACGACCGGCCAGACGGCGATCCCCGCGGCCCCCGTCAAGCCGGTCCTGGCCGCCGCGGGGCCGCCGCCGCAGGTCGTGCCGATCGCCGAGATCGCCCCGGCCGCTCCGGCACCCCTGGTCATGGGCGGTCGGGCAGACCCGTACGACGCTGGGCTCAAGGTGCGTCGTGAGGTCCTCGGCGACGCGCACGTGGACCGGGCGCTGGCGCAGGCCGACGACTTCTCCGGCGACTTCCAGGAGTTCGTCACCCGCTACGCCTGGGGCGAGATCTGGGACCGCCCCGGCCTCGACCGCCGCTCCCGCAGCTGTGTCACGCTCACCGCGCTGGTCGCGGGCGGCCACCTGGAGGAGCTCGGCTTCCATGTCCGGGCGGCGCTGCGCAACGGCCTCACCCCGGCCGAGATCAAGGAGGTACTGCTCCAGGCGGCCGTCTACTGCGGCGTACCGGCGGCCAACAGCGCCTTCAAGGTGGCCCAGCAGGTCATCCGCGAGGAGACCACCCCCGAGGAGTGAGCACCTCAGCCGGGCAGCGGGACCACCAGGCTGAGTCCGCCCAGGGGCGCTTTGCAGGGGGCAGGATGGTGCCATGACCATGAAGCTCACGAAGAAGTCGCACGCCTGCGTCCGTCTGGAGAAGGCCGGGCGCACGCTCGTCCTCGACCCGGGCATGTTCAGCGAGGAGGACGCCGCGCTCGGCGCGGAGGCGATCCTCGTCACGCACGAGCACCCCGACCACTTCAGCGAGGAGCGGCTGCGCGCGGCCATGGAGGCCGACCCGGCGACCGAGATCTGGACCCTGAGCTCCGTCGCGGAGAAGATCTCCGCCGCCTTCCCGGGCCGTGTGCACACCGTCGGCCACGGCGACACCTTCACCGCCGCGGGCTTCGACGTCCAGGTCCACGGCGAGCTGCACGCCGTGATCCACCCGGACATCCCGCGCATCACCAACGTCGGCTACCTGATCGACGGCGGCCGGGTCTTCCACCCGGGCGACGCCCTGACCGTCCCCGACCACGCGGTGGAGACGCTGATGCTGCCGGTCATGGCGCCCTGGAGCAAGATCTCCGAGGTGATCGACTACGTCCGCGAGGTCAAGCCGCAACGGGCGTACGACATCCATGACGCCCTGCTCACCGACCTCGCCCGCCCGATCTACGACAACCAGATCGGCGCGCTCGGCGGGGCGGAGCACCTGCGTCTGGCGCCGGGGGAGAGCACGTCGGTGTGAGTGTCAGTGGGGCCCGGTAGGTTGTCAGGCATGCGCATCGCGACCTGGAACGTGAACTCGATCACCGCCCGCCTGCCGAGGCTCCTGGCCTGGCTGGAGAGCAGCGGCACGGACGTGCTCTGCCTCCAGGAGGCCAAGCTGGCCGAGGAGCAGTTCCCGTTCGACCAGCTGCGCGAGGCGGGCTACGAGGCGGCGGTCCACGCGACCGGCAGGTGGAACGGCGTGGCGGTGATCTCCCGAGTCGGCCTGGAGGACGTCGTCAAGGGCCTGCCCGGCGACCCCGGCTACGACGGCGCTCCCGAACCCCGCGCGATCTCCGCGACCTGCGGCGGCGTCCGAGTCTGGTCGGTGTACGTGCCCAACGGCCGTGAGGTGGACCACCCGCACTACGCCTACAAGCTCCAGTGGTTCGAGGCCCTCAAGGCGGCCGTCGCCGGTGACGCGGCGGGCAGCAGGCCGTTCGCGATCCTGGGTGACTACAACGTGGCACCGACGGACGACGACGTCTACGACGTGGCCGCCTTCGAGGGCCTCACCCATGTCACCCCGGCCGAGCGCGCGGCCCTCGCCGCCCTCCGCGAGGCCGGCCTGTCGGACGTCGTCCCGCGCCCCCTGAAGTACGACCACCCCTTCACGTACTGGGACTACCGCCAGCTCTGCTTCCCCAAGAACCGCGGCATGCGCATCGACCTGGTGTACGGCAACGAGCCGTTCGCGAAGGCCGTCACCGACGCCTACGTGGACCGCGAGGAGCGCAAGGGCAAGGGCGCCTCGGACCACGCACCGGTGGTCGTGGACCTCGACGTCCCGTAGGTCACAGAAGGGTCAGGTCCACCGCCCCCGCGATTGCGGCCAGCCCCGCGTCCCCCGGGTGCAGATGATCCCCGCTGTCGTACGCGGGCAGCATCCGCGCCGGGTGGGCCGGGTCGCGTACGACCCCGTCGAAGTCGAGGACGCCGTCGAACGTGCCGGCGTCCCGGATCCAGGCGTTGACCCGGACCCGCTCGGCGTCGACGGCGGCCGTGCAGCGCGCCTCGCCCTCGCAGGGCAGGATCGTCGCCGCCAGCATCCGCAGCCCCCGC